>NZ_JAEIMH010000055.1:32505-65010 GCF_016464295.1 Streptomyces sp. N35
CCCCCCACACGCGCCGGCCGCGCCCGGGCGCCGACGCGGCGGGGGTCTAGCGACTGCA
Organism: Streptomyces sp. N35; assembly: GCF_016464295.1. NCBI lineage: Bacteria > Bacillati > Actinomycetota > Actinomycetes > Kitasatosporales > Streptomycetaceae > Streptomyces > Streptomyces sp. N35. The sequence goes on from NZ_JAEIMH010000055.1 coordinate 32,564, forward strand.
CAGCGAAAAGGTACGGAGAAACGAGATCAAAGATCAGACATCAGGGATGAGAGATCGGCGATCCGCGCTCAGTGCTCGCGTGGCGCGGGCACCACGCGCTCCACGTCCGGGTGCACGGTGAGAAGTTGACGCATGGCGTTCTCGGCGGCGACCCCGTCGCCCGCCGCAAGGGCGTCGACGATACGGCCGTGGTGCCCGAGCGCCGCCTCGCCGTGCCGGTCACATCCGGTGAGGGGACCGCCGGAGACCTGGAGCGCGGCCGAGACGATGCCCGACAGGTGCTCCAGCATGCGGTTGCCCGCGAGCTGGATGAGCAGCGAGTGGAACTCGGCGTCGGCGCGCGCGAAGGTCAGCGCATCGCCCTGCCCGAGCGCATGGCCCATGATCTCGACCATGTCGGCGAGACGCTGCTGCAGCTCGTCACGGCCGTTGCCCGCGGCGAGGCGGGCCGCGAGCGGCTCGATCGTCCAGCGCAGCTCGGTCAGCTCACGGCGCTGGCTGTCGCGCTGCGGTCCGAAGGCCCGCCACTCGATGATGTCCGGGTCGAGCAGGTTCCAGTCGCTGACCGGCCGCACCCGCGTACCGACATTGGGGCGGGCGCTCACGAGGCCCTTGGCCTCGAGGACGCGCAGCGATTCACGGACGACGGTGCGGGACACCTCGAAGCGCTGGCCGATCTCCTCGGGAACCAGCGGGCGGTCCGCGCCGAGGTCGCCGGAGACGATCATCTGGCCGAGCTGCTGGACGAGTTGGCCGTGCAGGCCGCGGCCGCGGCTGCCGGCCGCACGTCGGCCGACCCGGCCGAGGTCCTGGTCGTGGCCCTCCCAGGCCGGTGCGGGTACGCGGTCGACGCCGGGCGTCTCCGCGTACGGGTAGCGGTCGATATCGCCCGGTCCTGCGAGGCCGGAATCGGCGGAGCGGGCGGCGGTCATCATGGTGTGCGCAAGGGTACTCACGGATCCTTTGTCGGCGCGGTCCCCAACCCCCTTGAGGTCTTTGGTGAAAAGCACACGAAAGGGTGATCGCTTACCTTGCCGTAATTGACGCCTTATCGTAAAGAAAGCGGCATTACCTGGGTGTTGTAGGTCGCTCGGGCTGAACGACCCTTCTGTTCTGCTATTGGAGGCGGAAGTTCGAGCCGGCTCCGCGATGCGTTGCGGTTACCGCAGCCGGCTGCGCATCGACGTGAGCAGATAGGCCGCCATCAGCGTCGCGAGGCTCAACACCAGCGTGAACGCGATGGGTTGGGCCAGCATCCGCACCGCACCGGCGACATAGTGCTCGCTGCCGATCGGCCACTGGACGAGTGCGAGATCGCGCAGCCGGGCGGGCAGTCCGGCGGCGGTGCGCACCGACGGCCCTGCCAGCGCCTTCTGTACGACGGGGACGAGCACGACCGGGACGGCGAGCAGTGCGGCGAGCCCGGCCGCGGTGGACCGGAAGACGCCTGCCGCGAGCAGGCCCGCCCACGAGCAGCCGGTCAGGAGGCAGAGCCAACTCGCCGTGAGGGAAGGCCAGTCGGCGGGGAGTCGCGTGACTTCCTCCCCGTAGACGACATGCAGCAGGGCGGCGTCGGAGAGCAGCACGAGGGCTGCGATCAGGAGCGCGGTCGCGGCACAGACGACGAGCTTCGCCGCCAGCAGCCCGAGGCGGCGCGGGACGGTGCCGCGGTCGGCGGCGAGCGCGGGGTGCTTGAACTCGTCACCGAACGAGAGCGCGCCGAGCAGACCTGCACCCAGAGCCGCGGGGGGCAGCGGCAGTTCGTACGGCCAGGCGGCGAGGAGCCTGGGCAGCGGGGTGTGCCCGGTGCGTGCCTGGACCACGGAGATCAGCGCGGAGACGGCCAGCACCAGCGCCACGGTCAGGTAGCCGGTGGGGATGCCCGTGGCCCGGCGGAGTTCGTAGCGCAGGGGGCGGAGGGGGGAGCGGGCGGGGTGGACGGTGATCGGGGGCGGGAGGGGGTGGAGTGGTCCTGAAGTGACCGGCTGGGAGCCGTCGTTGGCGTTCTTGTTCGCTGGTGCGCCCGGCTTCTCGTCGCTTTCCGACTGCTTCGCGTCCTGCGTGTACGCGGGGACGGCGGTCGCCTGCGGGTCGGCGGGTGCCGGGGTGGGCGCGGGTTGGGGGTGTGAGGCAGGGGTGGCGGGTGCGGTGTGAGGGTGCGGGGCAGCCGTGGCGGAGGCCGGGGTGGGTGCGGTGCCGGGGAGCGAGGCAGCCGTGGCGGAGGGCGGGGTGGGTGCGGTGCCGGGGTGCGAAGCAGCCGCGGCGGAGGACGGGGCGGGTGCGGTGCCGGGGTGCGGGGCAGCCGTGGCGGAGGGCTCCTGAGGTGGGGGCGGAGGGCCCGAGTCGCCTACCTCGTCGGCCAGTTGATGGAGGAGGACGCCGTGCTTGTACGCGGTTTCGCCGACGTCGGCCGTGGTGCTCCCGTAGACCGAGAGCCGGTTGCCGTCCTCGCGGACGACCTCCACGGAGCGGCGGGCGACCCGGGCCTCCTTGGTCAGCAGGGCGAGGAGGCGGGCCGCGTGCGGGGAGCGGATGGCGACGCGGGGGCGCAGCCGGGTGCGGGCGAAGTCGGCGGCGTCCTGGTCGGCGACGACGCAGCCCTGTTCGAGCGTGATGACACGGTCGGCGGCGCGCGCGGCTTCCTTGGGGTCGGACGTGGTGAACAGGACCGTGCCGCCCTGCTGGGCATGGGCGCGGAGCATGGCGTGCAGCCAGGCCGCTTCACGGGCGGAGAGTGCTTCGGCGGGGGCGTTCAGGACGAGCGTGTGCGGGTCGGCGAGGAGGGCGCAGGCGAGGCCGAGGCGGCGGTCCATACCGCGGGAGAGGGTGCCGAGGCGTTCGTCGCGCAGGCTCACCAGGCCGACCACTTCGAGGACTTCGTCGGCGCGGGTGACGGGGACGCCGGTCGCGGCACACAGCATGCGGAGCTGTCCGCGGACCGTGCGGGCGGGGTGGCCCGGGACGTCGCCGAGCAAAATGCCGACCTCGCGCGAGGGGTGCGCGATGCGGTTCAGTGGCCTGCCACGGAAGTACGTCACGCCGCGGCCGGGCTCGAGTTGAAGCATCAGCCGCAGCACGTCGGCGGTTTCGGCCGGAACGGCGCCGAGCAATGCCGTGACCCGGCCGGCGCGCGCCTCGAAGGAGACGTCGTCGATCGTGGGCGGCTGGTCCTTCTTGGGATTGCTGGTCAGTCCGGTGGCCTGGATCATCGCTTCTCTCGCGCGCGGGGCGGGGGGCGGTCGGGGCCCTGGGTACCTTCAGCACGATAACGGGATATTTGGCCGTTTTTGGGCAGGAGTGGGTGACAGTGTCGGGGGTGGTTCGGTCGCATGTACGGGCGCTGTCGCTCGCACGTGCGGATGAGCCGCGTGCCGGGCCTTCGTCAGACCTCGGGCCGCAGCATCGGCGGGTTGAGCAGCGTCGCGCCACCGGCGCGGAAGAGCTGGGCAGGGCGGCCGCCCTGACGGGTGGTGGTGCCGCCGGTGGGCACCAGGAAGCCGGGCGTGCCGGTGACCTTGCGGTGGAAGTTGCGGGGGTCGAGGGCCACGCCCCAGACCGCCTCGTAGACCCGGCGCAGCTCGCCGACCGTGAACTCCGGGGTGCAGAACGCCGTGGCCAGGGAGGAGTACTCGATCTTCGGGCGGGCCCGCTCGACGCCGTCGCCGAGAATCTGCGCGTGGTCGAAGGCGAGGCTGCCCTGCTCGCCGTCCTGGTCGAGGAAGGTCTCGACGGGCGACCAGCGTGCGCTGTTGGCGTCGCCGCCCGCGCGGGGCGCGGGCAGATCGGGGGCGAGCGCGAGGTGCGCGACGCTGACCACGCGCATCCTGGGGTCGCGCTGCGGGTCACCGTAGGTGCCCAGCTGTTCGAGATGCGCGCCGTTGCCCGAGGACTCCGGAGCGGCGGGATCGTGTACGCAGAGCCCGGTCTCCTCCACGAGCTCACGTGCCGCCGCGTCCGCGAGATCCTCGTCGGCCTTCACGAATCCGCCCGGCAGTGCCCACCGTCCCTGGAAGGGGGGCTCCCCGCGGCGCACCGTCAGCGCACACAGCGAGTGCCGACGCACGGTCAGGACGACCAGGTCGACGGTGACGGCGAAGGACGGGTAGGCCGACGGGTCGTAGGGCGACATGACGCGATCATAGTCGTCTGGCTGACGATAAACACCCGGTTCGGGCGCGGCTCCCACGAAGCGATTCCCGTCTCCTGCGCCCCGCCGGCTCGCGTCCCCTCCGCCCCCTCGGCTCGCGTCCCCTCCGCCCCTCAGCTCGCGTCTCCTGCGCCCGTCGGCTCGCGTCCCTTCCGCCCCCCTCACGTCGCGTCCCCTGCGCCCGTCTGCAGCTCGCGCCTCCTCCGCCCCCTCGGGTCGCGTCCCCTCCGCCCCTCAGCTCGCGTCTCCTCCGCCCTCGTCTCCGGTTTCATCAGCCCCCTGTACGCACCCCCAGCTGCAGGCCCTCCCCCGCCTGCTCGACCATGGCGAGACCGAGGCGGCTGATGCGCACCGCGAAAGGGGCTCCCCCGATGCTCAGGCCCGTCAGGTTCAGCTCGCCCAGCGGGGCGCTGCCGACGGGAGTCAGGGACACCGTGCCGGTCACGACATCGGGGCGCAGGCCCGCCTGGGTGAGAAGCAGGTGGATGCCCGCGGCCGCCGAGACGGCCGCGGGCCGGCAGGCCGCCGGGTGCGGCAGGGGTGCGCCGCCGGCCACGCGCTGGTCCCCCGCGTACATCTCGGGCAGCCGGCCGCCGAACTCCTCCGCGGCGGCTAGCACCCCGCCGAGCAGGGCGCCCGCCTCCTTCTCGTAGCCCGCCGCCGAGAGTCCGGCGACGGCGACGGCCGTTTCATGGACGCGGACGGCCCCTCCGCGATGCCCGAACGGGTTGTAGCCCGCCTCCTTCGCACCGAGGCTGCGCAGCCCCCAGCCCGAGTCGAGTGCGGGCCCGCCGAAGTGCCGTGCGAGCTGCTCGGTCTGCACCCGGTCGAGCAGGCCGGGGGCCGGCACGCCGCCGCCGAGCAGCCCGGTGTCGAGCAGATGGGCGGCGGCGCTGCCGAGGTGCGGTACATGCCTGCCTTCGGCGGTACGGGCCGCTGCCGGGCGGCCGCCGCCGAGGTCCTCGATCCAGAAATCCCGCCGGAAGGCATGCCTCAACTCGGCTGCCCAGTCCCGCCATTGACCCGCGCCCGGCCGGTCGAACAGCTCGAGCAGGTCGGCCCCGAGCAGCGCCGCGCGGTGCGCGTGGGCCTGGGTCTCGCAGCGCAGTGGGCCGCCCGGGGCCGGGTCGGTGAGATAGCCGCCGGCGGCGACGGCCGGACGCAGCCAGCGCAGGCAGGGCCCGGCCCCGGGCAGGAGAACCAGATCATGTGCCTCCTGTTCCGGCAGGCCCCACCGCAGGGCCTCGGCGAGGAGGGCGGGGAAGAGCAGGGTGGCCTCGATGCCGGTGCTGCTCGGCGGCAGATGCGGTCCCGCGTCCCGCAGGGGTCCGGGGATCAAGCCCGCGTCCGGGCCGTCGCCGCCGAGCTGGGTGCGGGCGAGGGTGCGCAGGGTGCCGGCGGCCAGGCGGGTGCCCAGCGGCAGCGTCATCCGGGCTGTGGCCAGCGCCTCGGCGGGGGCGAGCCCGCAGCGCCAGGGAGCGCCGGCCGCCGGATGGATGTCGGCGGGATGCGCGGGATCGCGCAGCAGCAGTGCCCGCAGATCGTCGATACAGGTGGCCAGGAGTCGCGACGCCCTGGGATCGTCGCCTTCCGCCCGCGCCGGGGACAGTGGGGCGTGGCTGGTCCGGGCGGCAGGACGGAGCGGGCTCGCACCGTCCTGGCGTACGGACAGTTCGATGCTGTGGCTGCCGCCCGGCGGCAGTTCGACCTCCCAGCGCAGGAGTCCCGCGGAGGCAAGGGCGTCCTGGGGCGCGGGGTCGGCCGAGACCACGGCGTGGTCGGTACCCGCGGACCAGCGCAGCCCCGAGTCGTAGACGCTGGCGGCCAGTTCGGGCCCGGCGCTGCCCGAAGCGACGGCGCCGAGCTCGGCGAGGTCGGTGGCGAGCGCGATCTCGACGGGCAGCCGCAGCGCTCGCGGTGCCGAGCTGTGCAGGGTGATCCGCTCGATGCCCTGCGCGTCCCGGATGCGCTCCACGGTGACGACCGGGTCGGGCCCACTGCCGTCGGCGTGCCGGACCACGGAGACGAAGCGGGCGCTGCTCGCCGAGAGCAGCCGCCCTTGTACGGCGACCGGTTCACGGCCCGCGATCCGCAGGTGGCAGCGGGAGAGCAGGCGCCGGCCCGCACGGTAGATGCCGTCCAGGCCGTGCCCGGTCAGCTGGCCGTGCTCGGACGAGATGGCGAGGCCCGGCATGGCGACGCAGATCAACGAGGCGTGCACGGGCGGAAGTTGGCGTGGGGTGCGGTGGGCGGTCCCGGGGCCGTCGCCGGACGCGGGACGCGGGTTCGGACTTGGCCGGCGGGCGGCGGCCGAGTTCTCCGCTCGTGTCGTATGGGACGGCAGGGATAGGGACATGAGAGCTTTCTTCTTCGCTTCTTCGGGCCGGGGCGAGAGGGACGGACGGGGCGAGCGGCGTGACGTCACCGGACGGATCGGCACGGTCAGGGCCGGGACCGGTCGCAACCGGCGCTCCTGGCCCAGCCGTTGACCGGCCGGCGACGCACCGCCGGACGGACGACTTGCGCCACCCAGGTGAACGGGGCGGCGGCGGCCCGGGTCACGGGCAGTGCCACTGGTTGCGGACACGACAGGGAAACGCGCAGACCGTTCGGGGCCGGCGCGCCACCCGGGACGCCCCACTCCGAGCCCGGACAGCGGGGGCATCCCGAGCCCGGGCAGCGGGCACACGCCGCGCCCCGACAGCAGGCACATCCCGAACCCAGGCAGCAGGCACACGCCGCGCCCCGACAGCAGGCGCATCCCGAGCCCGGGCAGCGGGCACACGCCGCGCCCCGACAGCAGGCGCATCCCGAACCCAGGCAGCACACGCAGTCCGCGCCCCGGGAACAGGCGCATCCCGAACCCCAACAGGAGGCCCACTCCAAGTGCCGACAGCAGGCGCACTCCGAGCCCGGCCTGTGGGTTCACTCCGAACTCCGCCGCTGCCGAGGAACGGCCTTCGCCGACCCCGGTTTCGGCCCTGCCGCCGGCGCCCCCGGCTTCGGCCCCCGCTTCGAACCCGCCCCCGGCGTCGCTCCCGGCGTCGGCCGCCGGCCATGCACCGTCTTCCGCCTGCCCGAGGGCCGCCGCCCCCTCACCTCCGGATCCCTCTGCGGCCGAGTCGGCTCCCCGGCCCCGAGCCCGGCCCCGCCCTCCGCCTCACCAAGGTCGAACAACTCCCCCTGGATCCCGGCCTCCCCGCCCGCCGTGACATCCACCGGCGGCCATACGCTTGCCGGCAGGCTCAGCGGCGGATAGCCGGCCATGCTGCTGCGCAGCGCCCCGCGCATCGCCTCCAGCGGCATCTCCGCCCCGATCGCCCGGTACAGCACGTCGGCGAGACCGCAGTCGGGCTCCACGGCGAGTGCCAGCTCCAGCGCGATCCGCGCCTCGGTCGGATCGCCCACGCACCAGGCCGCCCACCCCGCGAGGGTGCGCACCGCGGCGCCGTACGGTCCGTACACCCCGGTGCAACGCCGCGACAGCGCACGCCACAGGCGCAATGCGGCCGCGGCCCGGGCGCCGTCCATCCAGAGCGTGGCCCGGTCGCGGGTCTCGGGGTCCTGCAGCCCCACGAGCACCCGGGCCACCTCGGCGTCGCTGAGCAGCCGGTCGTCCCGCTCGTCCTCGCGCATCGAGCGCGGTGGCGGGTACTCCTGCAGGCGGGCGATGAGGCCGTTGACCATCACCAGGGTCTCCGCCGCGAGATCGAGGCACCCCTTCTTGTCCATCAGCTGCGGCAACACCTCCCCCACGGCATCGTCGATCGCCTCCTCCTGGGCGGCGGCCGACGGGCCGGTCAGCGGGGTGAGCCGTGTCTCCATCTCCTTTTGCGTGCCCCGCACTTGGATACCCGCGAAGGTCGCCGACGCGGCGATGACGGACGTACCGGGCATCAGCATCGGCCGGCCTTCGGCCGGACAGCAGCCCTCGTCCGCTTCCGCGCACACGTAGGACCAATAGCGGTCGTCGGAGAGGCAGAGCGCCTCCAGGACGCGCAGTCCCAAGTCCCGGCAGCTGGCGAGCAGCGCGTCGGCCAGCGGGCGCAGACTCTCCATCACCTGGCGCCCGCTCTCACCGGGACCTGGCTCACGGCACAGATAGGCGACGACGGCGTCGGGCCGCGCACCGCCCGCCCGCCGTTCCACTTCCTGCACCAGACAGCGCGGCAGCTCCTGGCCGATGAAGTCCCAGTCCTCGGCCTGCCCGGGGATCCCCAGCCGCACCCGTCCGGCGAACTGTCCGCGGTCGCCCTGGAGCGCGACCAGGACCAGGCTGTCCGAGGGGTGGTACCCCATGAAGTACGGGAGGGCGTCCGCCAGTTCATCCGCGCTGCGCAAGGTGACCACGGGCATCGAAATGTCACCGGCTGCTGCGCTTTCATTGCGTTGCGTCATGCCCCGAGAGTGCACCGGATCGCCGAATTCCGCTTTGCCCTGTGGATAACTCCGGTTACGGACATGCCAATTACCTGCCGCGCACCCTGCACGACCCACGCACGCCACGCCCGCTCAAGCCGAGCGCGCCGCACCCCACGCCCCGCACAACCCAAGCACAACCGCCCGCAGCGCCCCGGCCCCTCACCCGGCCACGGCCACCCCCCTCACCCCGCCGCCGCCAACACCAGCGGCAGCACCGGCCCGCTCCCCGCCCGGCGCAGCAGCCGCGCCGCCACAGCGAGCGTCCAGCCGGAGTCGGTGTAGTCGTCCACGAGCAGGACCGGCCCCTTGGCCTGCGCGAGCGCGGCGGCCAGTTCCTCGCCGACCGTGAAGGCCTCGGAGAGCGCCTTGAGCCGCTGCGCCGAGTTACTGCGCCGCATCACGTTCTCCCCGCGGGTGTACGAGAGCGAACCGAGCAACGGCAGCCGACCGACCCTCGCGATCCCCTCGGCGAGCGAGGACACGAGCTGCGGACGGCCGAGCGAGGGCACGGCGACGATCCCGACGGGCCGGTCGACGGCATCCGCCACACCCGGCGCCCAACCTCCCGGCGAACGCGCCCAGTCGGCGAGCACCGCCACCGCCGCGCGCAGCACATCCTCGGGCACCGGCCCGTCCGGGGCCTGTTCGGCGAGCAGCGGCCGCAGCCGGTTGCCCCAGCCGATGTCGGACAGCCTGCCGAGCGCCCGCCCGGTCGAGCACTGCTCGCCCGCGGGGATACGCCCCTTGAGCTCGACACCGAGCGCGGCCATCCCCGTGGGCCACATCTTCCGTGGCTCGACCTCCACTCCGGGCCGGTCGAGCTCCTTGGTCGCGCCCTCCAGCGCATCGCCGGACACGGCCGCGTCCACCCAGGACCCGGCGCAGTTGTCGCACCGTCCGCAGGCGGTCGCACCCTCGTCGTCCAGCTGCCGGCGCAGGAACTCCATCCGGCACATGGAGGTGGTGACGTAATCCCGCATGGCCTGCTGCTCGGTCGCGCGCTGCTTGGCCACCCAGGCGTACCGCTCGGTGTCATAGATCCAGTCGGCGCCGGTGGCGGTCCAGCCGCCCTTCACGCGCCGTACCGCACCGTCCACGTCGAGCACCTTGAGCATCGTCTCGAGCCTGGTGCGCCTGAGGTCGACGGAGGCTTCCAGGGCGGGCACGGAGAGCGGGCGGCCCGCTCCGGCCAGGGCCGACAAGGTCTGCCGCACCTGCTGTTCGGGCGGGAAGGCGGTGTCGGCGAAGTACCGCCAGATCGCCTCGTCCTCCTTGCCTGGCAGCAGCAGGACGTCGGCGTGCTCGACACCGCGGCCCGCGCGGCCGACCTGCTGGTAGTACGCGATGGGCGAGGACGGCGAGCCCAGGTGGACCACGAACCCCAGGTCCGGTTTGTCGAAGCCCATGCCGAGCGCCGATGTGGCGACCAGGGCCTTCACACGGTTGTTGAGGAGGTCCTCCTCGGCCTGCAGCCGGTCCGCGTTCTCCGTACGCCCTGTGTACGAGGACACCGCGAAGCCGCGTGCCCGCAGGAAGGCGGTGGCCTCTTCGGCGGCGGCGACGGTCAGCGCGTAGACGATCCCGGAGCCCTGCAGTTCGTCGAGGTGCTCGGCGAGCCAGGCCAGCCGGTGGGCGGCATCGGGCAGCCGGACCACGCCCAGGCGCAGACTTTCGCGGTCCAGCGGCCCGCGCAGCACCAGCGCCTCACCGCCCCCGGTGCCCAACTGCTCGGCCACATCGGCCGTCACCCGCGCGTTCGCCGTGGCGGTGGTGGCCAGAACCGGGACGCCCGCGGGCAGTTCGGCCAGCATCGCGCGCAGCCGGCGGTAGTCGGGGCGGAAATCATGGCCCCAGTCGGAGATGCAGTGCGCCTCGTCGACCACCAGGAGACCGGTGGTCGCGGCGAGGCGGGGCAGCACCTGTTCGCGGAAGTCCACCGAGTTCAGCCGCTCGGGGCTGACCAGGAGCACATCGGTCTCGCCGCGCTCCACCTCCCCGTAGATGGCCTCCCACTCCTCCGGATTGGCGGAGTTGATGGTGTGGGCGCGGATACCGGCACGAGCCGCGGCCTCGACCTGGTTGCGCATCAGCGCGAGCAGCGGCGAGATGATCACCGTGGGGCCCGCACCGCGCCGCCGCAGGAGCGCGGTCGCCACGAAGTAGACCGCCGACTTGCCCCAGCCGGTGCGCTGCACCACCAGAGCGCGTCTGTGGTCCTTCACCAGGGCCGCGACAGCCTGCCACTGGTCCTCGCGCAGCCGCGCGGAACCGCCCGCGTCGCCCACGAGTTCGGCGAGCACGGCATCGGCTTCGGTGCGCAGGTCCCCGAAATCCCCGCCCACGGGAGCCGCCGCTTCGGCGCTCAGGTCCACTTCGTCGTCTCGGTGCATCCCCCCATGCAACCGGACACCACTGACAATCGGCGACCTCATCCGGTTTACCTCCGGTAAGCGTCGCTCGGGGCGTTGCCGTACGGCCCTCGGGGAAGGGATATTGACGGCGCACGCGTCGATTTCGGTCAGCAGCGTCAATTGCTCGTTGCCTAGCAGCCGATACGGCGGCGAGAATTGGAGCGCTCCCGCACGGCTCGTATGTATCCGGCAGTGCTGTGCCGCGGTGCGCTCCCGCACGTCCGACTTCGCCCGCCTCAGGCGGGCGCGCAGCCGAAGGGAGGACCGTGACCTTCGGATTCACTCCGCCCGCCGATCCGACGAGACTCGCGTCTGTGTCGCCGCCCGCCGATGCGTCCACCCCACTGGGGCGGCTGCTCGAACCCGCCGAGTGGTCCGCCGCCGGCATTCCGCTGCTGCGCAATCCGCGCGAGGTCGTTCGAGGCTTGTACGAACGGCACCGGCCCCTGCGGGAGACCGCCGTGGTCGCCGTGCTCGACCAGGAGGAACGTCTCAAGGCCAGCGCCTCGTTCGCCCGCCGTTCCGCGCCGGTGGACGGCTGGGTGTTCCGCAACGCGCTGCTCGCCCAGCTGCGCCGGGTGATCCCGCACGATCTGCGCCGCCGCACACCGGTGCGCACGGCCGTGCTCCTGTACTGCCGGGACGGCGCGGAAAGCTGGACCGAGGAGGACGGCGCCTGGATGTGGGGGCTGCGCGACGCCTGCACCCTGCACGGGCTGCGCTGCGGCGCGTACATCACGCTGACCGCCGGCGGCTGGCAGGTACTCGGCGAAGGACGAGGCGGCCGGCAGCCGAGCGCCTCCCGGGTGAGCACGGTGACCCCTGTGGCCAACGGGACGAACGGGTCCAACGGGACCGACGCCCCGTACACGGCCAACGGCCACGGCGGTATGGAACTGCTGCGCCGGGCCGCCTCGCTCTGAGCGCTGCCGCACGGTGGGGGTCCACCTCAGGGGGTGGGCCCACTCACCTCGTACGAGAAGGAAAGCGACCGAAGCGGCCGCGCGAGCAGCCAAGGCCGCGAGGAAAGCGGCCGAAGCCGCCCGCCCTCAGACCCCCGCGCCCAGCACCGAGTTGATCCGCTGCGGATCACCGCACACGATGAGCAGCGCACCCGCGCGGCCCATCGCCAGCGGCAGCGCGGTCGCGGCCTGCGCGTCCGTGCCGCCGTTGAGCGCGACGACCACCACGGCGCGTACCGCCGCACGGGCGGCGTCGTCGGCCGAGGCGTAGAAGACGTCGTCGCCGGCTTCGTGCTGCGCCCAGTACGCGGCGTCGCCGAAGCTCAACTCATGGGTGGCCCAAGGGTGCTGCTCCCCGGTGGTGAGCACCAGGATGTCGCCGGGCGCCCGGCCCGAGTCGAGCAGCAGGTCCACCGCTTCCTCGGCCGCGTCGAGCGCGCCCTCGACGGAGGCGGGGATCAACTGGATCTGCGGCGCGGACGGCACAGACGGCTCAGCAGCCGGCACGGACGGGGTGACAGCAGGCGCAGACGGCTCAGCAGCCGCCGCGGACGGGGTGACAGCAGGCGCGGCCTGCTCAACAGCCGGTCCGGCAGCGGGCGTCGGCGCGGGCTTGGCCGCATCACGCGGCGTGCGCTGCACCGGCGGACCCGGCCGGGCGGAGCCGGGACCGGGGCGTCCGGGACGCGGGGCGGCCGCGGGACGCGGACCGGGTACGGGACGAGGGGTCGGCGCTGTGCGGCCGGCGGCCGAAGTGGCGCGGGGACCCTGGACACTCTCGTGAATCTGAGACTCCTCGGGAAGGAGAGGCATGACGGATGTCTATCAAACGCCGGTACGAACCGTAACGGCGGGTGGCACATGAGTACGACCGGCAGGGCAACAGGCCGGGACTGGTTGCCGCGAGCGGCATGGTGTCAGAAATCGAACCCGAGTTGCCCCTCGATTTCCGGGACCGGTACGCCGAGCACGGGGGCCCGGGTCTTCTTGAGGTGCCGCCACTTGGGCAGCGCGTCGAGATACGACCACGAGAGCCGGTGGTATTCGGTCGGCCCCCGCTCCTCGAGCGCCGCCTTGTGCACCGGGGACGGATAGCCCGCGTTCGCCTCGAAGCCGAAGTCGGCGCAGGCCGCGCCCAGTTCGGCCATCATGGCGTCGCGCTCCACCTTGGCGAGCACGGACGCGGCGGCCACGGCCACACAGGACTGGTCGCCCTTGATGACCGTACGCACCTGCCAGGGCGCACCCAGGTAGTCGTGCTTGCCGTCGAGGATGACCGCTTCGGGCCGCACCGGAAGAGCTTCGAGCGCCCTTACGGCGGCCAGCCGCAGCGCGGCCGTCATGCCCAGGTCGTCGATCTCCTGCGGCGAGGAGTGCCCGAGCGCGTGGGCGGTGACCCAGTCGCCGAGCTCGAGGGCGAGCGCATCGCGGCGCTTGACGGTGAGCAGCTTGGAGTCGGTGAGGCCCTCGGGCGGCCGGCGCAGACCGGTGATCGCGGCGCAGACCGTGACGGGTCCCGCCCACGCACCGCGTCCGACCTCATCGATTCCGGCGATGATCTTCGCGCCGGTCTTCGCCCGGATCGAGCGCTCTACGGTGTGGGTGGGTGCTTCGTACGGCATGGCGGTGCCAGCGTACGCCTGCTGGAGGGCGGCAGGACACCCCCGCCCCGTCGTCACGCCTCGCGGCGCACCAGCGGGACGATCAGATCGTCGATCATGCGGGCGATCTCGGCGGGCGACCATTCGCTTCCGTACACCTTGGCGCGGTACATCATCATCGCGGGAATGGCCTCGCAGACATGATCGTTCACGGCCGCGGGGCGCACCTCGTTCCGCCGTACGCCCCGGCTGAGCACCTCGCGGATCGCCTCGATGGCGGGCTGCATCACACGGCCGAAGATCACCGCCTGGAAACGCGCGGCCACGCTGCCGTCGCATTCGTGAAGCACCGCACGCAGGGCGAAGCCAGGCCGCGAGTACATCGCGTCGCGCATGGCCAGACAGAGCGTCAGGAGGTCCTCGCGGACGCTGCCGGTGTCGGGCGCCGGGGACAGCGGGGGCATGCCCGACTCGAGCGCGTCGGCGACCAGGTCCTCCTTGGAGGGCCAGCGCCGGTACACCGCCGCCTTGCCGGTCTGGGCGCGGGCGGCGACGCCTTCCATGGTCAGGCCGTTCCAGCCGACCTTGCTGAGCTGCTCGAGCGCGGCGTCGAGGATGGCGCGCTCGAGCACGGCTCCGCGCCGCCTCGGGGCCACCACCTGAGCGGGGACACAGGACTGGGCGGGAGCGGCCGTCCAGCGCGAAGTAGCCATGTTTCTCTCTTCGTTGAGACCGGTCGCGCCGCGCCGGGAGGCGGAGGTGGTGCGTGGGGGCGCACCGCGGGGAGTCTCCGCTTCCGGTACCGCGCGGGGTCCTTACAGGATCGCAGGCGCGCGGGCCGCTCGCGACGGGGCGAACGGCACGAATCACGCGCCCCTCGGGTGTCGCCTCGCGGTCGGTCAAGGAACGCCCAACTCCCCAAGAATTTCCTTGTGTTCAAGAAGAGCCGCTCGCTAGGGTCCCCCTAGTGAACGCTGTCGTTCACTAAAACGCCCAGGGGAGCATCAGTGTCACAGTCACACGAGGACATACGCGTCGCGGAACCGGATCCGGTGCCCGGCGCGACCACCGCGAAGTCGCCCCACGCCGGGATAGCCCTGTTCATCATCGCGGCCTGCCAGCTGATGGTCGTCCTCGATGCCACCATCGTGAATATCGCGCTCCCGCACATCCAGGACGCGCTCAAGTTCTCCACCACCGACCTGACCTGGGTCGTCAGCGCCTACACCCTCACCTTCGGCGGTCTGCTGCTGCTCGGCGGGCGCGCGGGCGACATCCTCGGCCGGCGCCGGGTGTTCATGTTCGGCATCCTGCTGTTCACGTTCGCCTCCCTGATCGGCGGCTTCGCCCAGGAGCCCTGGCAGCTGCTCGCGGCACGCGCCCTGCAGGGCGTCGGCGGTGCGATCGCCTCGCCGACCTCGCTGGCCCTGATCACTTCCACGTTCCCCGAGGGCCCGGAGCGCAACAAGGCGTTCGGTGTCTTCGCCGCGGTCTCCGCAGGTGGCGGTGCGGTCGGTCTGCTCGCCGGCGGCATGCTCACCGAGTGGCTCGACTGGCGCTGGGTGCTCTTCGTCAACGTCCCGATCGGTGTCCTGATCGCGGTGCTCACGCCGAAGTACATCCAGGAGTCGGAGCGCCACCCCGGCCGCTTCGACTTCGCCGGCGCGATCACCTCGACGCTCGGCATGGTCGCCCTTGTCTACGGCTTCATCCGCGCGGCGGGCGACGGCTGGAAGGACGGCCTGACGGTCGCCTCGTTCGGCGCGGCCGTCGTACTCCTCGCGGTCTTCATCTACATCGAGACCAAGGCCAAGGACCCGATCACCCCGCTGAAGATGTTCCGCGACCGCAACCGCTCGGGCACGTATGTGATCATGCTGAGCCTCGCCGCCGCGATGTTCGGAATGTTCTTCTACATCGTGCTCTTCGTGCAGAACGTGCTCGGTGACACCCCCATCGAGGCCGGTCTGAAGTTCCTGCCGGTGACAGTGGCGATCGTGTTCGGCGCGGGGCTTTCGCAGGCGCTGCTGCCCAAACTCGGCCCGAAGCCGTTCATGGTGGTCGGCTCGTCCTTCGTGATCGTGGGCCTGGGCTGGCTGACCCTGATCGACACCAGCAGTTCGTACCTCGGCGGCGTGCTCGGTCCGATGCTGCTCTTCGGCTTCGGCATGGGCCTCAACTTCGTGACGCTGACCCTCACCGCGGTCTCCGGCGTCGCCCAGCACGAGGCGGGCGCGGCCTCGGGTCTGCTCAACGCCACACAGCAGGTGGGCGGTTCACTCGGCCTCGCGATCCTGACCACGGTCTTCGGTACGGCCAGCCGCGACGAGGCGAAGACCCAGGTCGCCGACTTCATGGCGACCGCCACACCCGAACAGCAGGCCGCCTTCGCCAAGACCGGGGAACTGCCCAAGGGTTCGCCGTGGGCCAAGGAGATCCTCTCGGAGGGCATCTCCACCGGCTTCATCCCGGCGGTCGCGATGGCGGTCCTCGCGCTGATCACCGCGATCTTCGTGATCAAGGTGCGCAAGAGCGACCTGGACGCCCTCAGCGGGACGTCCACACCGGTGGCTCACTGATCTTCCCGGGTACGGAAATGGGGCGCCCCTCATGTGGAGGGGCGCCCCTTCCCGTTCAGTACTCCGATCCCGTTCAGTACTCCGAACGGTCCGTACTCGTGTCGATCACATCCAGGTCGTAGCAGTTCACGCCCTCGCGCAGCGGACGCTCCTCGATGATCGAGCGCGCCCGGTGCTCCCCGTAACTCATCGCGTACCAAGGCGCCTTGTCCTCGCCCAGCGACTCCATCAGCGGCCTGAGCGCGCAGGTGCGGACGGGTTCGGGCAGCTTGTCGAGCGCGGGTACGGCGTCGGCCGAGAGCCCGGAGACGTAGTCGACGTCGAACTTCCTGGTGTCCACGTAGCGCTGGACGTTCTGCTCGGCCACCATCCCGTCCGGCGAGACAAGACCGAAGACCAGCACACCGCCCGCCGCACTGGCGATCACAGCGCGGGGCAGCCAGCGTGCGCCAAACACCCCGGCCGCCATGATCAGCACGATGACCAGTCCGAGCCACAGCTCCATGGCGGTGACGGAGATCCTGAGCCTGGTGAGGCCGTACGCGTCGACGTACATCTGCATCCGGCGCAGCGCGGAGGCGACGACGATCAGGGTCAGCACGCACAGGGGGCCGAGCACGGCGCGTACCAGGGTGCGGTCGCGCCGTCCGTCGCGCGGCGACCAGCGCAGCGCGAGCGCGATCACCCCGAGAGTGAGCAGGGTGGCGAACAGGAGCTGCCAGAAACCCTGCCGGGCGTACTCGGAGTAGGTGAGACCGTCCTTGAGCGCGGCCTCGTAGCCGCCGAAGAGCACGGTCAGCTGGATGAGGTTGAAGACGGCGAAGAGAAGGTTCAGGACGACCAGCGGCAGGGCCCATTCGACCCGCCCGCGGGCCCGTCCCGGCTTGACCTCGATCCTGTCC
Organism: Streptomyces sp. N35; assembly: GCF_016464295.1. Taxonomy (NCBI): domain Bacteria; kingdom Bacillati; phylum Actinomycetota; class Actinomycetes; order Kitasatosporales; family Streptomycetaceae; genus Streptomyces; species Streptomyces sp. N35. The sequence goes on from NZ_JAEIMH010000055.1 coordinate 49,588, forward strand.
CAGCGCAGCGGTGCCGCAGCCGTGTACGCGGCCGCCACGGCGCCGAGCACGCCGAGCGCGAAGAGCAGGAACCGCAGCGGGCCGTCGGACAGGTCGGAGTCCGGAAGCAGACTGCCGAGCAGATCGGCGAACGTGGAGTCCGCGGCGGCGAACAGCGCGCCGAAGACCACCAGCAGCACGATGGCCACGGCGACGGCGCGCACGATCGGTGCGAGCGAACCACGCGCGCCGCCGGTCCGGGCACGGAGCCCGCGCCAGGCCCAGACCGCGCCGGGCCCCAAGGCACCCACGAGACCGAGCGGGTTGAGCAGAACGCCCGGCCAGCGGCGCGTACCGTGCAGCGCGAGCGAACCGAGGCCGAACGCGGCGGCCACCGCGAGGAACGACGGCCAGCCGGCGTCGCGCAGCGCGGGCACCGAGAGCAGCGCCAGACCGCCGGCCCCCCAGGCCAGCGTCCAGCCCCGGGGCAGCCGGCCCGCGGCCTGCGCGGCGAAGTACGCGGCGAGGGCGAGCGGTACGGCGACGATCAGCAGATTCACGGCCACACCGTCGGCGAGCAGCAGCGCGCTCAGGACACCCGCGGCGAGCGCGCTGGCCAGGGTCGCGGCGCGCACGGGGGCGGCGTCCGCGGCGGTGATGCCGTCGAAGACCGACGGGGGGCGCTGGTGCGTGGCCCAGGGGTTGGGCGGTGGTCCGGCCGCCGCCTTGGTGCGCGGGGCGGTGGACTGGGCCGGGACGGACGTGCCCCAGGCGACGGCGGCCTCGGCGAGGGTGCGGGGAGGGACGGCGTCCTGCGGTTCTTCCACGGTGACGGCGGGAGCCTGCCGTACGACCGATGGGTCAGGACCCTCCCGTACGGCCTGTCCCTCGGGCTCTCCCCGTACGGCCTGTTTCCCGGGCTCTTCCCGTACGACGGCTACGGCAGGCTCTTCCCGTACGCCTTCATCGGCCCCTTCCCGCTGCGGAACGCTTCGTTCCGGCGGCTCGGCGCTTCCGGGCCCGGTATCAGGCTCGGGCCCGGTATCAGGCTCGGGCTCGGTATCAGGCTCGGGCTCGGGTACTTCGGGTGTGGACGGTGTATCGGACACGGGACCCCCTCCCGACCGGCCTGGACCCGGCTGAGGGCCCCGGGCCGGTGTCTCGTCGGCACCCGCCCGTCGAGCGTCACTGGCTCATGGCTCCGTCGAAGCATCCGAAGATCATCGGGCGGTGTGGGCCGTCAGAGTAGCCCCAGGGCAGCACGGCAAGGGCTGCCCGGCCCCGCATACGAGGGCTCTGTGGCAGGACCGTGACAGTCGGCGCTGCCCGGCGTCACGCCCCGGAGGGCGCCCCACTCGGAGCGTCACGCCCTGGTGGGCACCCACTCAAAGGGTCAAGCCCCGGTGGGCACCCACTCGGGCAGGGACTCCGTGCGCTTGGCCCACTCGGCCGGCGGCGCACCCGCCGGCGCGGCCGCGACGACGCCGCCCGCGATGGCGCAGGTGGTGTCCACATCGCCGCCGACCTGAGCGGTCGTCCAGAACGTCGTGGCGTAGTCACCGAGCCCGCGCGCCGCAGACCACAGCGCGAACGGCACCGTGTCATGCGCGGAGGTGCGCCGGCCGCAGCCGAGCACGGCCGCGACGGTGTTCGCGTCGCCGTAGTCGAGCATGTCGCGGGCGCGGCGAAGGCCGGCGCCCACGGCGCTGCGCGGCACGAGGTCGATCACGCCGTCGAGCAGCACCCGGCCGGTCAGCGGCTCCTTCGCACCCGCCACGAGCGCGGCCGCGGCGGCCACGGCCATCGCGCCGACGACCGCTTCGCGGTGCTGATGCGTGGTGTACGCGGAGATCTCGGCCTGATGCGTGGCCTGCTCGGGATCGTCGGCGTACCAGGCACCGAGCGGCGCGATCCGCATCGCCGCGCCATTGCCCCACGAGCCCTGGCCGTTGAACAGACCTGCCGCCAGCTCGCGCCAGTCACCGCCCTCGCGGATCAGGCGCAGCATCCGGTTCACGGCGGGCCCGTAGCCGCGGTCGAAGTCATGGTGGTGCGCGAAGGACTGCGCGAGAGCGTCCTGGTCGATGCGTTGGTACCGGGCGAGCACGGCCACGACGGAGCAGGCCATCTCGGTGTCGTCGGTCCACTGCCAGGCGCCTTCGGGGACCTCACGGCGCTTGAGCAGCGGATAGTTCTCGGGCACGAAGTACTGCGAACCGAGGGCGTCCCCCACGGCCAGACCACGCAGGCTGGCCAGGGCACGGCCGAGGCGGGCGTCGGCGGAACCTGCGGCAGGGGAGGAGGATTCAGCGATCATCGCGCCCCCACTCTAACGAATCCGCCCATACGCCTCGAATAAATGCGCGGTCACTCTTCGGTCACTAAATGCGCGTCCCTCTTCCGTCACTAAGTGCGCGGTCCCTCTTCGGTCACCAAGTGCACGGTCACCCTCCGGTCACCGTTGTCCCCGCTGCCGCCCATACGTCTCAGGCTCACGCCACCTCTCGAAGGGCCGGTCCAGGGAGTACCGCCCGTCCTCCCCCAGGACGAGCACCCGCATCTCGGCATTGCCGGGATTGCACAGCGCCTCGAACTCCGCGACCGACCAGTGGAACCACCGCATGCAGAACAGCCGCATCGTCAGTCCGTGCGTCACCAGGAGCACGTTCGGCGGATGCTCCGGGTCCTCGAAGCTGCGGTACAGGCTCTCCAGGAACGCCCCCACCCGGTCGTACACATCGGCCCCGGACTCGCCCTGGGCGAAGCGGTAGAAGAAGTGCCCGTAGGCGTCGCGGTAGGCCTTCTGCAGCCGGACGTCGTCCCTGTCCTGCCAGTTCCCCCAGTCCTGCTCACGCAGCCGCGGCTCCTCTCGCACCCGGACCCGCGCGGGGTCGAGCCCGAAGGCGTCGAAGGTCTCGAGCGTTCGTCGATACGGCGATACGTAGACACTCACGCGCTCGTCCCCGAACAGCTCGCGCAGCCGCTCCCCCGTCTCCTCGGCCTGCTCCCAGCCCCGCTCGGTGAGCATCAGCGCATGGTCGGGCTCGCGTTCGTACACGGAGTCGTCGGCATTGCCCTCCGACTCCCCGTGCCGGACGAGAACGATCCGCCGAGGTCGCGCCATGCCGAAACCCTAGATCGCCGCATGGACGCGTGCGCGATCAGTACGTCTCCGGCGTCCCGCGGTCTACACGGTCCACTGCGGCAGCAGCTTGACGACGTCCCCGTCAAGGCCGATCAGGTCCTTCTCGGTCCCGGCCCGCAGGGAAAGGCGTTCCACCCGCTCCTGGCGGTATTTGCCGTGCTCGGCCTCGGACCGCCACATGGACAGGACCAGGAACTCGCTGCCGGGCGCCTCGGAGAAGAAGCCCCGCACCATGCCCGGCGATCCGGCCATCGCGGGATTCCACACCTTCTGCTGCATCAGCGCGAAGTGCTCGACCTGCTCCTCGTGCACCCGGCAGTGCGCGATCCGCACCAGGTCCGCGTCGGTGAAGCGCGGCTCGAAGCCCGTCTTCACATCGAAGCGGTACTCGAACAGCTTGACCTGCATGTTCGTGTACGTACCGGCCTGAGCGGAGGCCAGCCGGTCATGGGAGCGGGCCATGAACGAGTCGTAGAACGACCGGCTCTCCCAGAAGGCGAAGAGATGCACCACATCGGCCCGCCGCGTGCTCCATCCCCCGCCCTGCCCCCGAAACCCCGGCTCCCCCAGAAGCCCCGCCCACCTCCGCTGCCCCTGCTCGAACCCCCTGCGGTCCGTCACGGTGCAACGCATCCACTTGACCAGCACGCGCGCCATAGTACGGCGCTTCGCGTGGCGCGGGTCACGCTCCGCGAAGGAGTACCCACATGAGAGTCACCGTGACAATGGCGGCCATGACCGCACTGCATGATCACCCCCTGTTCGGCCGTCTTGAGAAGGCGGAACACATCCTGGTCGCCGGAGCGGGCGGTGGTTTCGACATCTACGCGGGGCTGCCCGTGGCCCTCTCCCTGCTCGCCCAGGGTCGCCAAGTGACGCTCACCAACCTGACGTTCAGTGCGATCGAAGGTCTCCCGCTGGATGCCTGGCTCGCACCGGACGTCGCGGCGGTCACTCCCGGCGCGGCCCCGCACCAGACGTACTTCCCCGAACGCACCCTGGCCGACTGGCTGCATCTGCACGGCTACCCGAGCACGGTGCACGCCTTCGCGCGCGTGGGGGTGCAGCCGCTGCGCGAGGCGTACCGCGCGCTCATCGAGGCGTACGGGATCGACACGGTCATCCTGGTCGACGGCGGTACGGACATCCTGATGCGCGGCGACGAATCGGGCCTCGGCACCCCCGAGGAGGACCTCACAAGTGTCGCCGCCCTCGCGGGAATCGAGGGGGTCGACCGCCTGGTCCTGTCGGTCGGCTTCGGCGTGGACGCGTACCACGGAGTGAGCCACGGTCTGGTCCTTGAGAACATCGCGGCGCTGGAACGCGACGGCGCCTACCTCGGCGCGTTCTCGGTCTCCCGTACGACACGGGAGGGCGCCCTGTTCGTCGACGCGGTCGCGCACGCGCAGGAGCACACCCCCGACCACCCCAGCATCGTCAACGGTTCGATCGCCGGGGCCGTCCAAGGGGCTTTCGGCGATACGCAGTTCACGCACCGCACCCGCGGCAGCGAGCTGTTCATCAACCCCCTGATGTCCCTCTGCTTCCTCTTCGAGCTCGACGGCCTGGCCCGGCGCTGCCTCTACCTGGACCGCATCGAGCACACCCACCTGATCCGCCAGGTGAGCTCGGAGATAGCCCGCTTCCGCGACGAGCTTCCCCGGACCCGGCCGCCCCGCGGCATCCCCCACTGACCGATCCAACTCGGTACACCGGCAGGCGAGTTGTCCGGGGCACGACGTAGCGTGTCCCCAAGGAGAACGTTCCAGGGGAGATCTGATGAGCAGTTTCAGCAAGGGCCTGACCAAAGTGGAGGCCGGCCTCAAGTGGGATCCGGCACCACCGGGTCGTCCGAAGCACGACCTGGACCTGGTGTGCGCGGTGTACGACGCGTCGGACCCGCACGGCAAGCCGGCGTATCTGGTCCACTTCGGCAGCCGCTCCCCCGACGGCACCATCACGCTGAACCGGGACAGCCAGACGGGCCAGGGCTTCGGCTACGACGAGGTGATGACGCTCGAGCTGAACCGGCTCAACGAGAGCTACGTCCGCGTGGTCCTCGGCGTCGCGATCCAGCAGTCCCAGGGCGACCTCACCTTCGGCGAGACCCTCAACGCCTCGGTCCGCCTGCGCGAATCCCACACGGACCTGGTCCACTTCGACTTCACGGCCGTCCCCCGCTGCACCGCGGCGGTCCTCGCCGAGTTCACCCGCGACGGCGGCAACCACACCTGGCAACTCCGCCCGGCTTTCAAGGGCTTCGAACTGGACCCGTCGGCGTTCGCGCTGGCGATGGGGGCGCCTGTTTGATGCGACGAGGTGGACGCGTCTGGTGCCTGCTGGCGGAGGGCACTTATTCCTGGAGCGTTGTATTCCATGAGCTCACGGCCTGCGCCCTGGAGGCCAGGGGTAGCCGAGCTGACGAGCGAACTCCTTTGAACCACCGCAGACATCGGCGGCCGCGCGTGGGTCAAACGCCGTGAGCTCCGCCACCAACTCAGCGACCTGGGCCGCCGGGTCGTCGCCGGAAACGTCCAACGTCATCTGGAACTGGAGCCATGGACGGCCATCCTTGATGGCATCTCGGCCCGGGTGGAACAGGAAGAGATTGATCTGACTCGGCTCCCAGAGCCAGGCAGACACGCTACCGAGTTCACACTCCCAGCGCTCGAGCCAGGCAGTGCACTGCCGAAGCTGTTCTTCGAGGAGACGGGCGACAGTCCTGGCCGGCCATTCCCAGGAGCGGTCCAGCGTTGCGCGCTCAACCTCTGCTTGGTACTGCTGAGCGTCAAATCTGAACTCCGGCAGACCGACCTCATCTTCATCGGGATTTCGCCATGGACCCCAAATGACCTGGTCACCATCACGACGGATCGTGACATACAGGGCACCACAGCACCCTTCGGTGCACGTCGCCTCCGCCAAGCGAACCTCGCGCGGGGACGCGTGAGCATGAAGTGGCCCTCCAGGGACCAGGAGGTAGCGGGGGTCTGCGCACGGTCCTTCGTCGAATACCTCAGCCACTACGTCCAGCCCTCCAACGTGGGGGCGTACTTCCACTGCGCTTCCGAGGACCACCTGGTCGGGGACAACAACACGGAGAGCGAAGCTCTGCAGGTCTGGGATCACAGAACGATGTTCGACCAGGGGCCGGGCGTTGTCATCCGCTTTCCGCCTAGCTGAAGACGTATCAGAGAACGGCCACTCATCCGGTGCCACGATCTCGCCGGCGCCAGACCTACTTTCCCGCGCACCTGCACGTTCTGCTACGTAGTCCAGCCAGTCCCTCTTCGCGTACTGCACCCACCGAGCGGAGTTACGGGCCAGCCTGATGCGCGCCCCGTGGCTATTCAATCTCCGAACAGTTGAGTTGGTTACGCGGTTAGGTCACGAGCACGACGAAGGGGACCGACTCAAGGTCGGTCCCCTTCGTGAGCTGCTGGTCAGCTACGTGCGCGCACTACGTCGGATGTTGCATCCGATGCAATTCCGCCTGGTATCAGCTGCAGCCGCTGGTGGAGCCGCAGCCCTCGCAGATGTAGCACGAGCCGGCGCGCTGCATCTTCGTACCGCAGGAGAAGCAGAGCGGGGCGTCCGCCTGGATGCCCAGCTGCATCTCCACGAGCTCGGCGCTGGTGTGCGCCTGCTGCGGAGCGGCCTTCTCGGCGGCGACAGCGGCCTTCGGCGTCTCGACGGCCTTCAGCTCCTGGGCACGCGGCGCCGACTGGGCCAGGCCCTGGACGTCGAGCTCTTCCTCGGTGGGCTCGTAAGAACCCGTCTCCAGGTGACGCTGACGCTCCTCGGCCGAGTGGATGCCGAGCGCCGAACGCGTCTCGAACGGCAGGAAGTCGAGCGCCAGGCGGCGGAAGATGTAGTCGACGATCGACTGCGCCATCCGCACGTCCGGGTCGTCCGTCATACCGGCCGGCTCGAAGCGCATGTTGGTGAACTTCGAGACGTACGTCTCGAGCGGCACGCCGTACTGCAGACCGACCGACACGGCGATCGAGAAGGCGTCCATCATGCCCGCGAGGGTCGAACCCTGCTTGGACATCTTCAGGAAGACCTCACCGAGACCGTCGTCCGGGTAGGAGTTGGCGGTCATGTAACCCTCGGCGCCACCGACCGTGAAGGACGTGGTGATGCCGGGCCGGCCCTTGGGCAGACGCTTGCGGACGGGACGGTACTCGACGACCTTCTCGACGGCCGTACGAATGGTGTCCTCGGCCTTGGCGGTGACCGCCTCCTTCTCCTTCTCCTTCTTCTGCACGGAGAGGGGCTGGCCGACCTTGCAGTTGTCGCGGTAGACGGCGAGCGCCTTGACGCCCATCTTCCACGCCTCGAAGTAGACCTCTTCGACGTCCTCGACGGTCGCCGTCTCCGGCAGGTTGACCGTCTTGGACAGGGCGCCCGAGATCCACGGCTGGATCGCGGCCATCATGCGGACGTGGCCCATCGCGGAGATGGAGCGCTCGCCCATCGCGCAGTCGAACACCTCGTAGTGCTCGTGCTTGAGACCCGGGGCGTCGACGACATTGCCGTGGTCGGCGATGTGGGCGACGATCGCCTCGATCTGCTCCTCCTGGTAGCCCAGGCGGCGCAGGGCCTGCGGCACGGTGCCGTTGACGATCTGCATCGAGCCGCCGCCGACCAGCTTCTTGAACTTGACCAGGGCGAGGTCGGGCTCGAGGCCGGTGGTGTCGCAGGACATCGCGAGACCGATGGTGCCGGTCGGGGCGATGACCGAGGCCTGCGCGTTGCGGAAGCCGTTCTTCTCGCCGAGGCGGATCACGTCCTGCCAGGCCTCCGTGGCGGCGGCCCAGATCGGGGTGTCCAGGTCGTCCATGCGGACGGCCTTGCCGTTGGCGTCGGCGTGCTGCTTCATGACGCGCTTGTGCGGCGAGGCGTTACGGGCGTATCCGTCGTACGGGCCGACGACCGCGGCCAGTTCGGCGGAGCGCTTGTACGAGGTGCCGGTCATCAGCGAGGTGATGGCTCCGGCGAGCGCACGGCCGCCGTCGCTGTCGTACGCGTGACCCGTAGCCATGAGCAGGGCGCCGAGGTTGGCGTAACCGATGCCCAGCTGACGGAAGGCGCGGGTGTTCTCTCCGATCTTCTGCGTCGGGAAGTCCGCGAAGCAGATCGAGATGTCCATCGCGGTGATGACCAGCTCGACGACCTTGGCGAAGCGCTCGGACTCGAAGGACTGGTTGCCCAGACCGTCGTCCTTGAGGAACTTCATCAGGTTCAGCGAGGCGAGGTTGCACGAGGTGTTGTCCAGGTGCATGTACTCGGAGCACGGGTTCGAGCCGTTGATCCGGCCGGACTCCGGGCAGGTGTGCCACGCGTTGATGGTGTCGTCGTACTGGATGCCGGGGTCGGCACAGGCCCAGGCCGCCTCGGCCATCTTGCGGAAGAGCGACTTGGCGTCGACCTCCTCGATGACCTCGCCGGTCATACGGGAGGTGAGACCGAACTTGCCGCCCTCCTCGACCGCCTTCATGAACGTGTCGTTCACACGGACCGAGTTGTTGGCGTTCTGGTACTGGACGGACGTGATGTCGTCGCCGCCCAGGTCCATGTCGAAGCCCGCGTCACGCAGCGCGCGGATCTTCTCCTCTTCCTTCACCTTGGTCTCGATGAAGTTCTCGATGTCGGGGTGGTCGACGTCGAGGATGACCATCTTGGCCGCGCGGCGGGTGGCGCCACCGGACTTGATGGTTCCGGCCGAGGCGTCGGCACCGCGCATGAAGGAGACCGGACCCGAGGCGTTGCCGCCCGAGGACAGGAGCTCCTTGGAGGAGCGGATACGGGAGAGGTTCAGGCCGGCGCCGGAGCCGCCCTTGAAGATCATGCCCTCTTCCTTGTACCAGTCGAGGATCGACTCCATGGAGTCGTCGACGGACAGGATGAAGCACGCGGAGACCTGCTGCGGCTGCGGCGTACCGACGTTGAACCACACCGGGGAGTTGAAGCTGAAGATCTGGTGCAGGAGGGCGTAGGCCAGCTCGTGCTCGAAGATCTCGGCGTCGGCGGGCGAGGCGAAGTAGCTGTAGTCCTCACCGGCCTTGCGGTAGGTCTTCACGATCCGGTCGATCAGCTGCTTCAGACCGGTCTCGCGCTGCGGGGTGCCGACGGCCCCGCGGAAGTACTTGCTGGTGACGATGTTGACCGCGTTCACCGACCAGAAGTCGGGGAACTCGACGCCACGCTGCTCGAAGTTGACCGAGCCGTCGCGCCAGTTGGTCATGACGACGTCACGGCGCTCCCACTGGACCTCGTCGTACGGGTGCACGCCGGGGGTGGTGTGAATGCGCTCGATACGCAGACCCTTGCTGGCCTTGGTTCCCTTGGCGCGGGAACCTCGTGCCGGGCCGCTCGTCGTCTCGGTCATGCCGCCTCCCTATATCGGGCTAAAACGCCCCAGAGTGCCCCGCTCTTCCCGAGGCGTGATGTGTGTCTGATGCCGCGAGCGCCGCTATACCGCCCGCAACAGGTCTTCTGGCCGCCGATCGGCCGCAGGACCGGCCCCGCGAACACCCCGCCAAGGGGCCCGCAGCCCGGCCCGCCGGTCAGTCGGCGGCGGTGGCGGGAGCGGGGACGTCAGTCCCCGGGGGTCCCGCTTGCTCCGCTTCGGGTGCGTCCTCGGCGCCGGCGGCAAACTCCTGCACATGCCGCAGCTCGGTGATGGCCGCCTCGAAGTCCTCGAGTGAGTCGAACGCCCGGTAGACGGACGCGAAGCGCAGGTACGCGACGAGGTCGAGCTCCTGCAACGGGCCGAGTATGGCCAGTCCCACGTCGTGGGTGGTCAGCTCGGCACTGCCGGTGGCGCGCACCGCCTCCTCGACCCGCTGGCCGAGCTGGGCGAGTGCGTCCTCCGTGACGGGCCGCCCCTGGCATGCCTTGCGCACACCATTGATGACCTTGGTACGGCTGAAGGGTTCGGTCACTCCGCTGCGCTTGACCACCATCAGCGAGCAGGTCTCGACGGTGGTGAAGCGACGGGTGCAGTCCGGACACTGCCGGCGCCTGCGGATCGACGTGCCGTCGTCGGTCGTACGAGAGTCGACGACCCGGCTGTCGGGGTGCCTGCAGAAGGGACAGTGCATCGCTCCCAACCCTCCTTCACAGCACGACTGAATGGCCTCTCACAAGGCGCGGTTTGCCACCGCTGCCCCGCCCGAAGCGACCCCCAGCATAGGCGATGACCGAGGCCCATAGGACCAGGGACCACAACTTCTGGGCGGCTACGCCAATCCAACCACTAGATCTGGGGTTTGGCCGCATTCTCGGCACCATCGCGTGTCGCTTGCGGAAGGCCATGAGCGTTGCCTGCGGGAGGCGTTGAAAAGGGTACGCGACGGATGGGGCCGCATCCCGCGCGGCGGCCGATGGCAGACTGTGACGCTCACGGGAACGGACCCTGTTCGAGCTTCGGCAGTACACCCGAGCACATGATCACGTCAGGCGATGCAGAGTTTTTCACTCGAACGTGTGTTTGGCGCAACCTTTCGAAAGCTACTACCGTTGTCCGACTAGGGAGACCATTCTCGGAAGGGGCCGCCGTGACCACCACCGCAGACAGTGCCAGCATCACCGCCCAGGATCGCTCCCAGGGCCGACTCGAGGCGGTGCACGCCATGAATGACTCCGGTATGACCCCGGAGGGGCAGAAGCCTGCCCGCTCGCTCCCTGGCCGACCTCCTGGCATCAGGGCCGACAGCTCGGGACTCACGGACCGGCAGCGCCGGGTGATCGAGGTGATCCGGGACTCCGTGCAGCGGCGTGGTTACCCGCCGTCGATGCGCGAGATCGGCCAGGCCGTGGGCCTGTCCAGCACGTCCTCCGTGGCCCATCAGCTGATGGCCCTGGAGCGCAAGGGCTTCCTGCGCCGCGACCCGCACCGCCCCCGGGCGTACGAGGTGCGCGGCTCCGACCAGGGCAGCAGCCAGCCCACGGACACCGCAGGCAAGCCCGCGGCGTCCTACGTCCCGCTCGTCGGCCGGATCGCGGCCGGTGGCCCGATCCTCGCCGAGGAGTCGGTCGAGGACGTGTTCCCGCTGCCGCGCCAGCTCGTCGGTGACGGTGAGCTCTTCGTCCTCAAGGTCGTCGGTGACTCGATGATCGAGGCCGCGATCTGCGACGGCGACTGGGTCACGGTCCGCCGCCAGCCCGTCGCCGAGAACGGTGACATCGTCGCCGCCATGCTCGACGGCGAGGCCACGGTCAAGCGCTTCAAGCGCGAGGACGGCCATGTCTGGCTGCTCCCGCACAATGCGGCGTACCAGCCGATCCCCGGCGACGAGGCAACCATCCTCGGCAAGGTCGTGGCGGTGCTGCGCCGCGTCTAAGGTCCGCGACGGGACCTCCCGTCCGCCCCTGACCGGGCCCCGGAACCACCTGCGCCGGTTCCGGGGCCCTGTGCTGTCCGGCAGCGGGACCCCGCGCTGTGCCGGTGGCAGGCCCCGCTCCGTGCTTTCCGGCGGCAGGGCCCCTCTCCGTACGCACGAAGCAGCGTGCTACTCCTCGTCCGCCTCGGCCGCGGCCTGCTCCTCCACGTCGACGTCCGCCGCCTTGGCGGCCACCTCGACGTCCGCCGCTTCGGCCGCCGTATCGACGTCCGCCGCCTTGGCCGCCGCGTCGATCGCCGACAGGGACCGGCGGACCTGGTTGCCGTCGGTCGTGTACCAGAAGTCCGGCATCGAGGACTTGAGGTAGCTGCCGTAACGGGCCGTGGCCAGACGGGGATCGAGGACCGCCACCACACCCTTGTCCCCCGACGCCCGTACGAGACGGCCCGCGCCCTGAGCCATCAGCAGCGCCGCATGCGTGGCCGCGACGGCCATGAAGCCATTGCCGCCGTTCTCCTCGACCGCCTTCTGGCGCGCGCTCATCAGCGGATCGTCGGGCCTGGGGAACGGGATCTTGTCCATGACCACCAGCTGACAGCTGTCACCCGGTACATCCACTCCCTGCCAGAGCGAGAGCGTGCCGAAGAGGCAGGTCTTCGGGTCGGCCGCGAAGTTCTTGATCAGCTCGCCGAGGGTCTCCTCGCCCTGGAGCAGGATCGGGAACTCGGGGATCCGTGACCGCAGCTCCTCGGCCGCCTGCTGGGCACCGCGCATCGACGAGAACAGACCGAGCGTGCGACCGCCGGCTGCCTGGATCAGCTCGGTGAGCTCGTCGAGCATGTCCGCGCGGTCGCCGTCCCGCGCCGGGCGCGACAGATGCTTCGCGACGTACAGGATTCCTTGCTTGCGGTAGTCGAAGGGCGAACCGACGTCGACGCCCTTCCACACCGGGAGGTCCTCGGACTCCCCGGTGCCGGCCGTGCCTTCCGGGGCGAGACCGAGCGAGGCACCCACCCCGTTGAAGTCCCCGCCGAGCTTCAGCGTCGCCGAAGTGAGCGTCACCGAGCGGTCGGTGAAGAGCTTCTCGCGCAGCAGGCCCGAGACGGACATCGGTGCGACGCGGAGCGAGGCCCCGCTGTATCGATTGGCGGCTCCGCCGCGGAGGTCGTGCCGCTCGTACCAGACGACGTCCCACTCCGAGCCGTTGGTGATCCGCTCCGCGACATCGTGGACCGACTCCACCGAGGCCTGTGCCTGCTTGCGTACCGCGTCCTCGTCCTGCACCGACCGGTCGCGGGTCGAGCCGAGCGCGGAGATCACATTGCGGGCGGCGTCACGAAGGGCGAGCAGCGCATAGCCGAGGTCTTCGGGGATCTCTTCCAGCCGGCCGGGCAAGGCCAGTTCCATCACTCGTTCGAAGCCCTCGGCCGCGGTCTGCAGCTGGTCCGCGACCTTCTCGTTGACCAGCTTGGCGGCGCGCTTCACCGCACGGTTGACCTGGCCGGGCGTCAGCTCGCCGGTGGCGACACCCGTGACCCGGGAGACCAGCTCATGCGCCTCGTCGACGATCAGGACCTCGTGCTGCGGCAGCACGGGAGCGCCCTCGATGGCGTCGATCGCGAGCAGCGCGTGGTTGGTGACGACCACGTCGGCTAGCTTGGCGCGTTCGCGTGCGCTCTCCGCGAAGCACTCCGCGCCGTACGCGCACTTCGTGGCGCCCAGACACTCCCGCGAGGAGACGGAGATCTGCGACCAGGCCCGGTCGGAGACGCCCGGGGTCAGATCGTCCCGGTCGCCGGTCTCGGTCTCGTCCGCCCAGTCCCGCATCCGCAGCAGGTCCTGGCCCAGCTTGCTGGTGGGCGCGGCCGCCTCGAACTGATCGAAGAGCCCCTCCTCCTCTTCCTGCGGCACACCTTCATGGAGCCGGTGCAGACACAGGTAATTGGAGCGGCCCTTGAGCATCGCGTACTGCGGCTTGCGGCGCAGCAGCGGATGCAGCGCCTCCACGGTGCGCGGCAGGTCGCGCTCCACCAGCTGGCGCTGGAGTGCGAGCGTGGCCGTGGCGACGACCACGCGCTCCCCGTGCGCGAGGGCCGGGACCAGATAGCCCAGGGACTTTCCGGTGCCCGTGCCCGCCTGGGCAAGGAGATGCGAGCCGCCGTCGATGGCTTCGGCGACCGCCTCGGCCATCGCCACCTGGCCAGGACGCTCCGTACCGCCGACGGCTGTGACGGCAGCATGCAGGAGTTCGGGGAGTGAGGGTTTCGTCATAGGCCGACCACCCTAAACGGGTCCACTGACATTCCTTCGCTCGGAGGCCGCACAGCCGCTCTCAAGGCCGGTGCAGAGGGTTCGGGACCGTGCCGTGCACCGCCGCGTGCGGGCGTTCGGGCCGGTCGCGGTAGCCGTCGAGGTGCAGACGGTTGCGGTTGAGACAGAGCCGGGCGATGCGCTCCCCGAGCAGGTCGAAGGTCTCGAAACGGTCCTTGAGCTCCGGAAAACGCGCCTGGTAGCGCAGGATCTCGGCCCGTACGAGAGACCAGAAATCCCCCTCGGACACACCCAGTTGCTGCTCGCACAGCGGCGCGAGATAGCGGAAGACGCCGACGAAGAGCCCCGAGTGGATGAACTGGGTGAGGAAGTCCGGCGGCTCGGTCAGGAGCACCGCGCGGACGTCCTCGGGCATGGAGTCGTGCTCGGGCAGTGGCACGGCGCTGACGTTCATGTCGTCGACGAAGTCCTTGACCGCGAGACGGACCGGGATGTCCTGCTCGTCGAAGACGACGATCGTGTTCTCGCCGTGGGGCGAGAAGACCGTGCCGTACCGGTAGAGGAAGTGGAGCAGGGGCGGCAGGAGCGCACCGAACAGGCGGCGCAGCCAGGCCTCGGGGGCCAGGCCGGAGCGGCCGACGAGTTCGGCGGTGAACGCTCTGCCGTGCGGATCGACGTGGAGCAGGCAGGCGAGGGTGCGGGCTCGTTCGCCCTTGTCGAGGTAGCGGCCGAGCGGCTCGCGCCAGATCGCGCCGAGGAGTTCCTTGTATTGGTACGGGACCTCCGCCAGGCCGTCGTAGACGGGATGCTCGACGGTGACCGAGGCGATCTCGCCCAGCAGGACGGCGCGGGTCTCGTCGCGCAGGAACGGGTCGGCGTCGCGCAGCGCGTGCACCCAGGCGGTGACCGCGGGGGCGGCGGCGGTGCGTTCGGTGGGCAGTCCGCGCCAGACCAGGGTGTTGAGGATGGACAGCGGGAGTTTCACGGTGTGCCGCTCGGGGTGCGACACATTGAGGAAGGTGCGGATGGACTGCTGCGGCAGGCGCAGATCGCCGTCGGGCGCCAGCGGAACAATGTCGCCGGCCGCGACGGACGACGCGAACAGGGGCAGCACGATCTCGTCCCACTGCCAGGGATGTACGGGCAGCAGCAGAAAGCGCGCGGGGTCCAGGCCGCGCGTACGGAGCGTCTCGTCGAAAGCGGCGCGGGCGGCCGCGTCCAGCTCGCGTGCGTACAGCTGCTCGGGGGTGTCCAGGCCGCGCACTCCGCGATACGAGGCCAGCTCGCGGCTGACCGCGATCCAGGGGAGCTGGGCCGGCAGGCGCGCTTCGGGGGCCCACCGGGCGCGGTCCTGGGCGGAGAAGCCGAGCCGTCCCTTGTTGAGTACGAGCCAGGGGTGGCCGGTCTGGTGGCCTTCGAGCGCGGCGTAGTCGAGGTCGGCGAGGGCCGCCGCGGTCAGGGCGGTGTGGTCGAGGCGGGTGTCGGCGGCGAGCGTGGCGTTCAGCTCGTGGATGAGGTGGCCGAGCGTGGAGCCGTCGAGGCCGAGGGTGCGGCGGGCGGCGGTGATGAAGCGGATGGGGTCGGTACAGGGGGGTTCGTGGTGCGTGTCGGCGTGGGGCCGGCCGTCCGTGGCGGCGGGCGGCCGCCCCGTCGGGGCGGCGGCGGGGGGCGCCGCCT
>NZ_JAEIMH010000056.1:0-19956 GCF_016464295.1 Streptomyces sp. N35
GCCGGTGTGCGGTCCGCGGCGGCGGCCAGGGCCCTGCCGCCGGGCGCGGATGCCGCGCGAGGAGCGGGCCGGGGCGAGTTGGACCGTGGCGTACGGGACGGGGAGGCGCTGCAGGGGACGACCCGGCAGGACCCGCCGGCCCCGCCCGGGCAGATAGCGGATCCGTACGGAGTGGGGGGCCGCCCCGGAGCGCGGCAGCCCGAGGTGCGGCATCTGTCGGCGGGACGGGCGGCACAAGGTGGCCGGCCGACGGGACCGGGAACGGGCACCGGTGAGACATCGTCCGCCGTCGGCTGGCACGGGGCGGGCAGGCGGATCCCGGGGCAGGTGTCCGGGGACGGCGCCGAAGCACCCGGAATCGAGGCCGGCGGCGCGGGTGCCGCACCCGAGGCTGCTGAGGAATCCGCGGCGGGCGCCACGGGAACGGGCACCCTTGGTGACGAACTCGCCGCCGCCGAAGGCCCGTACGGCCGAAGGACCGCCGAAGGCCTCCCGCGCTACAAGGATCAGATCACGCCGCCCGGCAGCAGGCCGGAGCCGGTCGCCGGGCCCACCGCGGCCCCCGCCGGGCCGGAAGGATCTGAAGGGCCCGCACGCTGGGACGAGTTGGCCGGTGTGAGCCGCAGCGCGCAGCGCGACCCCGCCACACCTCTCGCACTCGAACGCGCACGGCAGGCCCGGATGACCGTGGTCGGCGCGGTCACCGAGCGCTGGGCGCCCGAGCAGGCCGGGCCCGTGCACGAGAACTGGCAGCTGGCCGCGCCCGTCGGCCCGGCCACCGATCTGTGGGCGCTCGGTGCGCTGCTCTTCCGTGCGGTGCAGGGGCATGCGCCCTACCCCGAGGACAGCACGTACGAACTCGTCCAGCTGGTCTGTGCGGAGCCGCCCGCGTTCGCCGAGGAGTGCGGTCCGCTGCGGCCCGTCGTCGAGTCGCTGCTTCGTCAGGACCCCACCGAGCGGCCCGACTTCGAGGAGCTGCGGGGCTGGCTGCGCTCGCTCGTACGGTCGGCGCCCGAGCCCGAGGCCGGCGAGGACGTGGTGCCGGCGCCCGCGTACGACCGCAGCAGGCTGCCCGTCGTACGGCGCCGTGGCGAGCTGGTCCGCAAGCGGCGCGGCGAGCGGGGCCGGCGCGGCGAGGGCGGCCCGCCGGGGCACGGCCGGCACAAGAAGGGCAAGCGCCGGCGCAACGTACCCGAGAAGCAGCAGCGCGCCCTGGCCGCGGAGGTGCGGGCGCCCGAACGCCCCGGGCGCGAGCGCATGTCGCCCTCCGCGGAGAAGTGGGAGCGTCAGCAGCAGCGCCAGATGCGGCAGATGAGCCGGCGGCCCCAAGGCAGCGGCAGTCCGAGGCGGCTCGGCCGGCTGATCCTGGTGCTCGTCCTGCTCGGACTCGCGGCGGCGGTGGCGTACGCGATGGTCTTCATGCCCAAGGAGGGCACCGGCGACCGGGGCGCGGGTTCGGACGACCGCAAGGACCAGGCGGGATCGGCGAGTTCGGCGCCCAAGAACCCGGGGAGGACGAGTCCCGACGGCGGCGACGACAAGAAGCCGGACGAGAAGAAGCCGAGCGAGACGCCGCCGAAGGAGACCAAGGCGCCGCCCGAGAAGGACAACGGCGAACTGCCGCAGGGTTTCGTGCTCCGCAAGGACCTCGAAGGCTTCCAGCTCGCGGTCGCCTCCGGCTGGGACCGGGCGCCGGCCAACGGACGCGGACAAGTCGTCTACAGCAAGGGTGCTTTCTCCCTCACCGTCGTCCCCGGCCGGGACAGCACCGAGGACTACGGCGACGACCCCCTCGCCTACCAGCGTGAGGACGAGCGCGAACTGCAGCCGTTCCGCGACTCGACCTGGGCCACGTCCGGCGGCCTGCGGCAGGTCGAGGTCGGACAGCAGAAGCGGGCCGAGGGCCAGTTCACCTGGGACGAGCGCGACAAGAAGGTGTACGTGCGCAATGCGGCGATCGTCATCGACGGGGCGTACCACATCGTCCTGGTCAAGGGGCCCGAGTCCGAACGGGACGAAGTGACACGGCTGTTCGAGCAGGCCGTGGCGACGTACGAGACGACCGGCTGAATCACCGGACGGTCTCTCAGGTTCCGCACCCGCCGTTCGCTCCCTACGCTGGCCTTTCGAAAGACAAGCGGGGGAACGTGGACCAGATCGAGGGCAGGGCGCAGGCACAGAGCCGGTTGCTCGTGGGCCGCTACCGGATCGAGGGAAGTCTCGGTCACGGCGGTATGGGCAAGGTGTGGCGCGCACATGACGAGGTGCTGCACCGGGTGGTCGCCGTCAAGGAGTTGACGGCCGCGCGGTACGCGGGGGAGAGCGAGCGGGCCGTTCTGCTCGCGCGCACCCAGAAGGAGGCGCGGGCGGCGGCGCGGATCAATCACTCGGCCGTGGTCACCGTGCACGACGTCTTCGAGCACGACGACCGTCCGTGGATCGTCATGGAGCTGGTCGACGGCCGTTCGCTCGCCGACGCGGTACGGGACGACCGGCGCGTGGCCCCGCGCGAGGCCGCCCGGATCGGGATGTGGGTGCTGCGGGCGCTGCGCGCCGCGCACACGGCCGGGGTGCTGCACCGGGACGTCAAGCCCGCCAATGTGCTGCTCGCCCGTGACGGCCGGGTGCTGCTCACCGACTTCGGGATCGCCGCCATCGAGGGCGACTCGACCATCACCAGGACCGGTGAACTGGTCGGCTCCATCGACTACTTGGCGCCGGAGCGTGTACGAGGTGACGCGCCCGGCCCTGCCTGCGACCTGTGGGCGCTCGGCGCGACGCTGTACGCGGCGGTCGAAGGGGAGTCGCCGTTCCGGCGCACCTCACCGCTGTCGACCATGCAGGCCGTGGTCGAGGAGGAGCCCCGGGACCCGGTGTACGCGGGTCCGCTCGGCCCGGTGATCACCGCGCTGCTGCGCAAGGATCCGCGGCAGCGGCCGTCCGTCGACGAGGCCGAGCAGATGCTCGCCGAGGTGAGCGAGGGGCGTGCACCGCAGTCGGCACAGGCGTATGTGCCCACCCGCAGGGTCGCACCGGACGAACTCACCGCCGTACGGCCCGCGGACACCGCGCCCGTCCCCGCCCGCCGCCGTCGCCTGCGCTCCGTGCTGGCCCTGGCGGTCGCCGCCGCGCTGGTCGGTGCGGCCGCGGCCTTCGGCGTACTGAAGTATCTGGACCAGCGGGAATCCGGGGGCTCCGGCACGGGCCAGACGGTCGGCAGCACCCCGAAGGGCTGGCAGCGGGTGCACGACGAGGCCGGCTTCAGCGTCCTCGTCCCGCCCGGCTGGCAGCGGCAGACCGAGGGCGCGCAGATCGACTACACGCCGGACGACGGCATCCATCTGCTGCGGATTGCCATCGACAAGGACCCCGACTTCGAGAACGCCTACCTCCATGTCAAGGACATGGAGGCGCAGGGCATGGGCCGCATCCGCACGTACGAGCAGATCAAGCTGCGCTCGAACTTCTTCCGCGACCGGCCGGGCGCCGTCTGGGAGTTCCGCTGGACGGAGACCAAGGGGGTGACGCGGGGCGAGCGGCGGGCCATCGACCAGCTGTACGTGGCTCAGGACGGTACCGAGTACGCGATCTACATGTCGGGTCCCGTGAAGGACTGGGCGAAGACGCGCGAGAAGTTCGACCACGTTCTGCGCAGCTGGCAGCCGTCGCCGGCCTGATCCGAAAGACGCGCCCTGGCCGCCGGGGTGGTGGATTTCGCCCCTCATAGGCGGCATTGCGGGACAAGAGGTCGGTGAAAACGCTCGCATCTGGTCACGGGTCCGTGACCGAGGTGGCATCCGGGGCGTCGTACGCGATAGGGATGACGGCATGAGTAACGACGGGGGAGCGCCCTACGGACCCAGCGAACCGACGAGCTTCGGACTGCGTCCGCCGGAGCAGCCGCATGCGGGTGGTCCGTATGCGGGCGGTCCGTACGGTGCGCCCGGTACGCCGCCGGGGCCCGGTGCGCCCAATCCGTACGCCCATCAGGCGCAGACCCAGGCGCATCCCGCCGGACCCGGTGTGCCCGACGCACCGCAGCCGCCGTCGGCTCCGGGAGCCGCGTCCGTGCCCACCCAGGTCGTGCACGAGAGCGATCCGGGTGCGGGCCGGCTCATCGCCGGCCGCTACCGGCTGCTCTCCAAGCTCGGACACGGTGGCATGGGCACCGTGTGGCGGGCGAAGGACGAGACCGTGGACCGTGAGGTCGCGGTCAAGGAGCCGCGCGTACCGGACCACTTGCCCGAGCGTGAGCGGGCCACCGCCTTCGAGCGGATGCGCCGCGAGGCGCGCGCCGCGGCCCGGCTCGACCACCCCGCCGTCGTCAATGTGCACGATGTGGCGGTCGAGGACGGGCAGCCGTGGATCGTCATGGAGTTCGTGCAGGGCCGCTCGATGGGCGCCGCGCTCCAGGAGGGCACGCTCGGCACGCGCGAGGCCGCGCGCATCGGTCTCGAAGTGCTCGGCGCCCTCGATGCCGCGCACAAGGCGGGCATCCTGCACCGTGATGTGAAGCCGGACAACGTGATGCTCGGGCAGTACGACCGGGTCGTGCTCACGGACTTCGGTATCGCCCAGATCGAGGGCGAGACCAATCTGACCGATACGGGCGGCTTCGTCGGCTCGCCCGAATTCATCGCGCCCGAGCGGGTGTTGGGGCAGCGGCCGGGTCCGGCCTCGGACCTCTGGTCGCTCGGTGTGGTGCTGTACGCGGCGACCGAGGGCGTCTCGCCGTTCCGCCGCAGCAACACCCCGGCCACGCTGCAGTCCGTCCTCAACGCGACGCCCGCGGCGCCGGCTTCGGCGGCGGGCCCTCTCGCGGACGCGATCAACGGGCTGCTGCAGAAGGACCCCGGTCACCGGCCGGACGCGGTGACCGTACGGCGTCTCCTCGAGGAGGCCGTGAAGCCGCCGGCTCCGCCGGTGGCGGCTCAGGTGATGGCGTCGGGCGGTGCGCCCGCCCGCCCTGTGGACGGCATCAGGGTCGGGAAGAAGGCGCTGGTCGGTGTCGGCGCTGCGGTCGTCGGGCTTGCGCTCGCCCTGGGGGTCGTGATCGCGGACCCGTTCGGCGGGGGCGACGAAGGTTCCTGGTACACGCCGAAGTTCCCCTCGGCCATCGGCGCGAGCGTCGAAGTGCCCAAGGGCTACGTGGTGTCGGACCAGCCGGACGAGTACGAAAAGGACGAGCACTGGCTGCAGTACGGCGACTACAGCTGGTCGATCAACGTCCACCTCGAAGTGGAGAAGAAGAAGGAGGACACCAGCGGCCAGATCGCGAGCACGGCCAGTGCCGAGGCGAACGCCGACGCGGAAGACCTCAGGGCGGGCACCGCGTCGATGACCGGTTCGGCCAAGGCGGAGGTCAAGACCACGGTCACGAAGCATCAGGGCAAGGAGGCCGCCGAGAACCTCGTCACGTACAAGACGGAGGAGGGCGCTCCCCGCGAGGTGCGGGTCCTGTACTTCAGGACCGAGGGCGGCGACATGTACAAGCTGGGCATCTTCTACCCGGGCGCGGGTGATTTCGTCGACCGCGGACGTGAGGTCGCCGAGCACGCCATCAAGACCCTGAAGGTCGACAAGCCCTGACGACATGTGTGACAACCCCCTGATCAGGCCCTTTGCTGCCAGCACCCACTGGCACGGTGTGCGGACCCCGTGAAGTCCCGTTACCGACGGGTTAACAAACACTCGGCGGAGCCGTACGCTCACGCTCATGACGGACGCCCAGGCCCCTGAGAAGACCGGCAGCGCGAAGACCGGCACCAATCCCGTAGCCCCCGCTCCGGCGGGCGCGCGCACCGCTGCCGATGTGGTCACGCCCGAGCTGGTCGCCCAGCTCACGCGCGGTGTGGTCGGCTCCGGCCGCACCGCCAACCACACCCCGTACACCGGCGAGAAGCTGGCGGACCTGCCCGAGTCCACGCCTGATGACGTGGCCGAGGCGTTCGAGCGCGCCCGCAAGGCGGGGGCCGTATGGGCCGCGACGCCCGTACGCCGCCGGGCCGCCGTGCTGCTCCGCTTCCACGATCTGGTCCTCGAGCGGCAGGCCGAGGTGCTCGACCTGATCCAGCTGGAGACAGGCAAGGCGCGCCTGCACGCGCACGAGGAGGTGCAGGCGGTCGCGGTCGCGGCCCGGCACTACGGCCGCAAGGCCCCCTCGTATCTGCGTCCGAAGCGGCACACGGGTGCGGTGCCGGTGCTCACCAAGGTCACGGAGAACCGTCACCCGCGCGGGGTCGTCGGTCAGATCGCCCCGTGGAACTACCCGCTCGAACTCTCCGTCGGCGATGCGCTCCCCGCGTTCGTCGCGGGCAACGCGGTCGTCATGAAGCCCGACACCGAGACCTGTCTGACCGCACTGTGGGCCCGAGACCTGCTGATCGAGGCCGGGCTTCCGGCCGAGGTCTTCCAGGTCGTGCTCGGCGAGGGGCCGGTCGTCGGACCCGAGGTGGTCAAGCACGCCGACTACGTCTCGTTCACCGGCTCGACCCGTACCGGCCGCGAGGTCGCGCAGGGTGCGGCGGCCCGCCTCGTGGGGGTCTCGCTCGAACTCGGCGGCAAGAACGCGATGCTGGTCCTCGAGGACGCCGATATCGACAAGGCCGCCGCCGGCGCGGTCCGCGCGTGCTTCTCGTCCGCGGGCCAACTCTGCATCTCCATCGAGCGGTTGTACGTGCACGAGTCGATCGCCGACGCCTTCCTCGAGCGTTTCGCGACGCGCACCAAGGCGATGCGGCTCGGCAACTCCCTCGCCTACGGGGCGGATATGGGCTCGCTCGTCGGCTCCAGGCAGCTCGAGACGGTGACCCGGCACGTCGACGAGGCCGTCGCCAAGGGCGCGACCCTGGTGGCCGGCGGGGTCGCGCGCCCGGACATCGGCCCGTACTTCTACGAGCCGACCATCCTCGACGGCGTCGAGGTGCCGATGGCGGTGTGCGGCGAGGAGACCTTCGGACCGGTCGTCTCGGTCTACCGCTTCAGCGACGAGGACGAGGTCATCGACGCGGCCAACTCCACCGCGTACGGCCTCAATTCCTCGGTCTGGACGAAGGACGCACGGCGCGGCCGCGAGGTCGCCGCGCGCCTGCGGACCGGCACGGTCAACATCAACGAGGGCTACGCGTCCGCGTACGGCAGCGTCCAGTC
Source organism: Streptomyces sp. N35 (assembly GCF_016464295.1). Classification (NCBI taxonomy): domain Bacteria; kingdom Bacillati; phylum Actinomycetota; class Actinomycetes; order Kitasatosporales; family Streptomycetaceae; genus Streptomyces; species Streptomyces sp. N35. The sequence continues at coordinate 7,150 of NZ_JAEIMH010000056.1, forward strand.
GCCGATGGGCGGCATGAAGGACTCGGGGCTCGGGCGGCGGCACGGCTCGGAGGGCATCCTGAAGTACACCGAGGCACAGACCGTGGCGCATCAGCGGATCATGCCGATGGCGCCGTCGTTCGGGATGAGCGACGAGAAGTACGTGGCGTTCATGAGCCGCAGCCTGCGGGCGATGAAGGCGCTGAGGCTGCGGTGAGCGCCCCGGAGAGCGAAGTGGAGTACGACTACGACGTCCTGGTCATAGGCTCCGGCTTCGGCGGATCCGTATCGGCCCTGCGTCTGACGGAGAAGGGCTACAAGGTCGGTGTCCTCGAAGCGGGCCGCCGCTTCGACCGAGACACCCTGCCGAAGAACTCCTGGGACCTGAAGAACTACCTCTGGGCCCCGGCCCTCGGTCTCTACGGCATCCAGCGCATCCACCTGCTCGGCAACGTGATGGTGCTCGCGGGCGCCGGCGTCGGCGGCGGGTCGCTCAACTACGCCAACACCCTCTACGTACCGCCGAAGCCGTTCTTCGAGGACCCGCAGTGGGGCTCGATCACCGACTGGCAGGACGAGCTCGCGCCGTACTACGACCAGGCCAAGCGCATGCTGGGCGTCCGCCTCAACCCGACGATGACGCCCTCGGACGTCCATCTGAAGGCGACGGCCGAGGCGATGGGCGTCGGGGACTCCTTCCACATGGCGCCGGTCGGGGTGTTCTTCGGGGACGGCGAGGACGCGGACGGACGGGCGAAAGCCTCTCCCGGTACGGAGGTCGAGGACCCGTACTTCGGCGGCGCCGGTCCCTCCCGCAAGGCCTGTACGGAGTGCGGCGCGTGCATGACGGGCTGCCGGCACGGCGCGAAGAACACCCTCAACGAGAACTATCTGTATCTCGCCGAGAAGGCCGGCGCGGTCATCCACCCGATGACCTCCGTGGTCGCGGTGACCGAGGACTCGCGGGGCGGATACGCGGTCTCCACGCTGCCCACCGACAAGAAGCGCAAGGGCGAGGGCCGGGTGTTCCGGGCTCCGCGCGTGGTCCTGGCGGCGGGTACGTACGGCACGCAGACGCTGCTGCACCGGATGAAGGACGCGGGGCTCCTCCCGGGCATCTCGGACCGGCTCGGGGATCTGACCCGTACCAACTCCGAGGCCCTGGTGGGCGCGCAGACCGACAACCGGCGCTACCGCAAGCGCCACGGCGCCGCCAAGGTGGACTTCACGCAGGGTGTGGCGATCACGTCCTCGATCCATCCGGACGCGGACACGCACATCGAGCCCGTTCGCTATGGCAAGGGTTCCAACGCCATGGGCGGGATGACCATCCTCCAGGTCCCGTACTCCTCGCGCCGGGTCCTGGCCTGGATGGGCAACTGCGCCCGGCACCCGGTGCAGGCGCTGCGCGGCCTGTCCAACCGGCGCTGGTCGGAGCGGACCATCATCGGCCTGGTGATGCAGTCGGTGGACAACTCGCTGACCACGTACCGCAAGCCGAAGGGCGTGGGCAAGGGACTGCTCACCGCCCGGCAGGGCCACGGCGCTCCGAACCCGCAGCAGATCGAGGCGGCGACCCGGGCGGCCTCGCTGCTCGCCGAGGAGATCAACGGCTTCGCGGGCTCCAACATCGGTGAGCTGATGGGCACTCCGCTGACCGCCCACTTCCTGGGCGGCTGTCCGATCGGCGCGTCGTCGTCCACCGGCGTGATCGACCCGTACCACCGGCTGTACGGCCACCCGGGGATCTCGGTCGTGGACGGCTCTTCCGTCTCGGCGAACCTCGGCGTGAACCCGTCGCTGACGATCACGGCGCAGGCGGAGCGGGCGATGTCGCTCTGGCCCAACAAGGGCGCGGAGGATCCGCGGCCCGCGCAGGGTGCGGCATACGAGCGGCTCGCCCCGGTGGAGCCGGCGTGGCCGGCCGTGCCCGTGTCGGCCGGTGGGGCGCCGGAGCGGCCCTTCCTTGGGGTGCCGGGGGGGGGGGCGGGGTCCGGGGTGTCGGAGGCGTCGGAGGCGTCGACGCCCGGGGTCGGGGAACCCGCGTAGAGCGTCCGCGGGTCCCGCGCAGAGCGCGCGAGAGACCCGCGCAAAGCATTGAGGACCTGCGCCCCCCTCCGAGCGCAGGTCCTCAACGGGTCTTGGTGCTACGAGGTGTTAGGCCTCGGTGGTGCTACGAGGTGTTACGCCTCGGCGCCCACGGTCCGGCGACGCTTCACGGCGAAGACGACACCGGCACCGGCGACGACGGTGATGCCGCCGATGAGGCCGATGACGGGGAGCTGGGAGTCGGAGCCGGTCTCGGCGAGGTTGCCGGTGAGGTCCTCGACCTCGTCCGCGGCGGGCTTCACCTTGACCGGCGGCTTGCCCTCCTGCGGCTTGTTGTCGTTGTCACCGGCCGGCGGCTTGGAACCGGCCGCGAGGACCTCGAAGCTGTACCAGCTCTCGTCCGCGAAGCAGTTCTCGCCGTTCTCGTCGGTGTAGACACCGAAGGCGATACCGACGGCGGAACCGGCAGGGGCGGTCGACTTGATGCTCAGGCGCAGCTTGAGGCTGATCTTCTCGCCGGCCTCGACGGTGATGAAGCCGCCGATCGAACCGCCCGCGGAGAGGTCGCTGGTCCACTTCTCGCCGTCGAAGTACTGGATCTGGGCGTACTGCTCGGCCAGGCTGCTGACGAATTCGCCGTGGGCGTCCTTCTTGTACAGCAGTACGGCACCGAGCAGGACGTCCTCGGCCTTCTTGCCCTTGCTGTTGTCCAGGTTGAGGTTGAACTGCTTCCAACCCGAACCGGCGACGATCTTGCCGGGCAGGCCCGAGATGCTCGCGTTGAACGCGGCGTCCTCGCAGCCTTCGGTCAGCGACTCGGTCGGGCTGGGCGACGGCGACGTCGTGGTGGACTCCGTGGCGCTGGGCGTGCCCGTGCCGGGGGTCTCCTCCTCCGTGGAGGTCTCACCCGTGCCGGGGGTCTCCTCCTCCGTGGAGGTCTCGCCCGTACCCGGGGTCTCCTCCTCCGTGGAGGTCTCGCCCGTACCCGGGGTCTCCTCCGGCGTCGTGGCCGTCGTCTCGCCCGCGCCCGGCGTCTCCGTGGAGGCGGTCGTCTCGGACGAGCCGGGGGTGTCGGTGGCGAACGCCGACGGCGCGGCCAGCAGAGCGGCGGGGGCTATGACGGCCGTGACGGCCGCGGCGGCCAGCGAGCGGCGAAGCTTCATCAAAGAACCTCGGTCGAAGTCCGGCGCACCACACACGAGGTGCGGCACGGAAGGTGGAAGGCCGCTCGCGGTGACGATCGCGGATGTGGCCGTTGTTACGCATGATTGACCTGCGGTTCCTGTGAATGGTTGTGCTGACCTGACGTGATTCTTATGTGGGCTGAATCACAACCGATCTTGGTCGCCCCAGCTCGGCCCCGGTGGCCGGAACCACCAAGTCCGCTCCGACCCCGGATCGTTGTCCGAACGCGCTTGCGGCAAAGCCTGTGCAAACGCTTTGATGACGCGCCAGACGTACACAACAGGTGGGGAATCCAAGTGAAGAAGTCGAAGCTGTCCCAGGTCGTCGTCGCGGCCGCCGTAGTCGCCACGCTCGGCCTGACCGCCGCGTGCAGCGGTGACAGTGGCAGCGACGGTGGGGACAAGTCCGGCAAGGACAAGTCCAGCGCCGGCCAGTCGGGCGGTGGCGAGGAGAAGGCCGCGCCGGTGCTGACGGAGGCCCAGCTGAAGAAGGCCATCATCGGCGGCACCGACGTCAAGGGCTACAAGTTCGAGGCCGTTCCGGAGTCGGAGATCCCGAAGGAGTCGGAGAAGGCCCCCGCTCAGTGTCAGGTGCTCTCCGACATTCTGTCCACGACCACCGACCCCGCTCCCAAGGCGCGTGCCATCACGGCGGGAATGGCCGGACAGATGGAGGCGATGGCCTCCGTGGCGCTCACCGCTCATGAGCAGGCCGACGCCGAGAAGTTGCTCGCCGACGTGCGTGAGGCAGCCAAGAGCTGCAAGGGCTTCAAGGACTCCGAAGGTTCCCAGAACACGGTGCAGGCGCAGCCCGACCCGAAGCTCGGTGACGAGGCCGCGGCCTATGTCATCAACAGTGAGGTGGACGGCGAGAAGATGACCATGGCGTTCAACGTTGTGCGCAGCGGCTCCACCCTCGCCACGTTCTACTCCATGAACATCGCGACCAAGGGCGATTCCGCGGTTCCCGCCGAGCTGGTCGACGCGCAGATCAAGAAGCTCGAGGCCGTCAAGTAGGTCAACTGAGTCCCACGGAGAGGGGATCGGCCACCACGGCCGGTCCCCTTTCGCATACGGTTTTCCGGAAGGCGTCCGGAGACCTTTCGGATTCCGTTGTCGACGGAGGTGGGGAACGTGGCCGGGGAGAGCGCTAAGGGCAGGACTGTCACGCAGAGCCCGGACGGGCCGGCCAAGGTGACGATCACCGAGATCGCACGGGAGGCCGGGGTGTCCGTGCCCACCGTCTCGCGGGTCGTCAACGGGCGCTCCGATGTCTCGCCGGCCACCCGGGCCCGGGTCGAGGACCTGCTGCACCGGCACGGCTACCGGCGCCGCATCCCCGCTCCCGGGGACCGGGCGGCTCTGCTCGACCTGGTCTTCAACGACCTCGACAGCCCCTGGGCGGTGGAGATCATCCGGGGCGTCGAGGAGGTCGCGCACGAGAACGGGGTCGGCACGGTGGTCTCCGCGATCCACGACCGGGCGGGCGACGCACGGGAGTGGATGACCAATCTGCGAGCCCGCGCCTCGGACGGTGTGATCCTCGTGACCTCCGTGCTCGAACCGGGCCTGCAGGACGAACTGCGGCGCCTGGGCGTGCCGTTGGTGGTGATCGACCCGGCCGGATCGCCCGCCTCCGAGGCGCCCACGGTGGGCGCCACCAACTGGGCGGGCGGGATGGCCGCGACCCGGCATCTGCTCGAACTCGGCCACCGCAGGATCGGGTTCATCCAGGGCCCTGTGCGCCTGCTGTGCTCACGCGCCCGGCTCGACGGCTACCGTGCGGCGCTGGACACGGCGGGCGTACCGGTGGACGACACCCTGATCGTGCCCGGGGACTTCTACCACGAGTCCGGTTTCACCGGCTGCAACCGGCTGCTCGACCTGCCCGAACCGCCCACCGCCGTCTTCGCGTCCAGCGACCAGATGGCGCTCGGCGCGATCGAGGCGCTGCGCCGGCGCGGGCTGCGCGTCCCGGAGGACCTGAGCGTCGTCGGCTTCGACGATCTGCCGGAGGTGCGCTGGTCGGCGCCCCCGCTCACCACGGTCCGCCAACCCCTTTCCGATATGGGCAAGTTGGCGGCCCGTACGGTGCTCGGCCTCGCCCGCTCCGTCGAACCCGCGTCACCGCGGGTGGAGCTGGCCACGGAGCTGGTGGTCAGGTCCAGTACGGCGGCGCCGCGCGGAGTCTGACCGCCGCGCGTCCGCACGGCTGCGAGGTCTGATCGACCGGGCGCCTTCAGGGGTGTCAACGACCTTTTTTGTTAAGGCCGTTGACACCCCTTTCGGGTATCCGTAACTTTCCAGGCCGTCGACCGATAGTTTTCGGATTACTTCCGGAAGGTGCGCCATGCCAGCCTCCGACTTCTCCCGCCGCCGGTTCCTGGGCGCCGCTTCCGCGGCCGGCCTCGGCGTCACCGCACTGACCGCCTGCGGCGGTGACGGCTCCGACAGCGGGAAGGACAGTTCCGGCCGGACGGTCGTCGAGCTGTGGAACATCCAGACCACCGAGCCGTCCAAGACCATCTGGCCCGAGCGGGCCAAGGCCTTCGAGGCGGAGAACCCCGATGTGCGGATCAAGCTCGTCACGCTCGAGAACGACGCGTACAAGTCGAAGCTGACCGCGCAGACCAGCTCGGGCAAGCTGCCGGACATCTTCCACACCTGGGGCGGCGGCGTCCTGCAGCAGCAGGTCGACGCGGGTCTCGTCGAGGACCTCACCGCCACGTACGAGCCCATGGCCGGCACCCTCGTGCCCGCGGCCGTGAAGCCCTACCAGCTCGACGGCAAGACCTACGGGCTGCCCTTCGACATCGGCGCCGTCGGCTTCTGGTACAACAAGGCGCTCTTCAAGAAGGCCAAGATCGAGGCGCCGCCCGCCACTTGGGCCGACTACCTCGACGCGGTCGAGAAGCTGAAGTCCGCCGGGATCACCCCCATCGCCCTCGCGGGCAAGGAGAAGTGGCCCGGCATGTACTACTGGGCGTATCTCGCGACACGCCTCGCCGGGGTCGACGGCATGCAGAAGGCCGCCGACGCCAAGGACTTCACCGGCGACGACTTCGTGAAGGCCGGCGAGCACCTGAAGGACCTGGTCGCGCTCGAACCGTTCCAGAAGGGCTTCCTCGGGGCCGCGTACTCCCTGCCCGGCGGCGAGGCCGCGGTCATGGGCAACGGCAAGGCCGCGATGGAGCTGATGGGCCAGTGGGCGCCCATCGTGCAGGCGGACGCGGGCAAGGGCATCGGCAAGGACCTCGGCTTCTTCCCGTTCCCGTCGGTCGCCGGCGGCAAGGGCGCGCTCACCGATGTGTTCGGCGGCGGCAACGGCTACGCCGTGCGCAAGGGCGCCCCGAAGGCGGCCGTCGACTTCCTGAAGTTCTTCCTGAGCGCCGAGAACGACCGGATCCTCGTCGAGAAGGCCTCCCTGCTGCCGGTCGTCAAGGAAGCCAAGAGCGCGCTCACCGACCCCAACCTCACGGCCGTCTACGACACCCTCGAGGCGTCGACCGCCTTCCAGCTCTACCTCGACCAGGCCTACCCGCCCGCCGTCGGCCAGGAGGTCAACGACTCGGTCGCGGCGCTGATAGCCGGGTCCAAGTCACCGGACGACGTGGCGCGTTCGGTCACCCAGGTCTTCAAGAGCTCGTAACCGATGAGCACTTCCACCTACGTCAAGGACGCCCGGCCGCCCACCGCGGCCGAGGCTCCGCCGCCGGCCAACCGGCGTCCTCTCATCCGGCGCTTCACCGCCTGGCTGACCGCCGTCGCCTTCACCCTGCCCGCCCTGATCCTGTTCGGCGCGCTCGTCCTCACGCCGATCCTCTACGCCCTGTACGTCAGCCTGTTCAACTGGGGCGGCTTCGGCTCGCCCGAGGACTACGTCGGGCTCGACAACTACACCCGGCTCCTGGACGACCCGGTCTTCCTCGGCGACCTGTGGCGCGGTCTGCTGCTCGTGCTCTTCTCCATCGCCGTCCAGCTGCCGTTCGCGCTCGCCATGGCGGTGGCGCTCAACCAGCGGCTGCGCGGCCGGGCCGTCTACCGGATGCTGTTCTTCGCCCCGTACGTCCTGTCGGAGGTGATCACCGGCGTCCTGTTCATGATGATCTTCTCGCCGGACGAGGGGCTCGCCGACCGCGTCCTCGGCTCCATCGGCCTGGACGGGCTCGGCGGCCTGTGGTTCGCCGACCAGGACACCGTGCTGCCGACCCTGTTCCTCGTCATGACCTGGAAGTACTTCGGCTTCCACATGATGCTCTACCTGGCCGGACTCCAGAACATCCCCGCCGAACTGCACGAAGCCGCCCGCATCGACGGCGCGAACGCCTGGCAGCGCTTCCGGCACGTCACCCTGCCGCTGCTCGGACCGACGATCCGGATCAGCATCTTCCTGTCCGTCATCGGCGCGATCCAGCTCTTCGACCTGGTCTGGGTGGTGACCCAGGGCGGTCCCGACCATCACTCCGAGACGATGGCCGTCACCCTCTTCCAATTCGGCTTCAAGCGCTACCAGATGGGCTACGCCAGCGCGATCAGCATCGCCCTCTTCCTCATCAGCCTCGTCTTCGCGCTCGCCTACCAGCGTCTGGTGATGCGCCGCGACACCGAAGGAGCCCTGACGACGATGCGAGGTGCCCGATGAAGGCGCGGTCCCTCCCGCTGTACGTCGCCGTCTGGGTGGTCGGCATCGTCATGGTGACGCCGCTCCTGTACGCGCTGATCTCCGGGTTCAAGACCACCGACCAGCTCTCCGAGAACGCCTTCGGGCTGCCCTCGCCCTGGGTGACGTCCAACTACACGGATGTGCTCGGCTCCGCCTCGTTCTGGCAGATGCTCGGCTCGTCCACCCTGATCGCCGTCGGTACGACGGTCCTGACCGTCGGCGCCGCGGCACTCGCCGCGTTCGCGCTTGCCCGGTTCGCCTTCCGCGGCCGGGAAATGATGTTCACGCTCTTCACGATCGGCCTGATGTTCCCGTTCGCGGTGGCGATCCTGCCGCTGTTCGTGCTGCTCCGTACCTTCGGACTGCTCGACAACCCCTGGGGCGTGATCCTGCCGCAGGCCGCGTTCGGACTGCCGATCACCATCGTCATTCTGCGCGGCTTCTTCCGCGCCATCCCCGGCGAACTGGAGGAAGCCGCGACCCTCGACGGCTGCGGTCCTTTCGGCTTCTTCTGGCGGATCCTGCTGCCGATGGCCCGCCCGGCCCTCGGCACCGTCTCCGTCCTCGCCATCGTCGCCAGCTGGAACAACTTCCTGCTCCCGCTGCTCGTGTTCAGCGAACAGACCTGGTGGACGATCCCCATCGGAGTCCAGCAGTTCCAGGGCCAGTACTCCGCCGACATCGCCCGCGTCTTCGCCTATCTGATCCTCGCGATGGTGCCCGCGCTCGCCTTCTACGCGGTGGCCGAACGTCAGCTGATCGGCGGCATCACGATGGGCGCGACCAAGGGCTGACAACGCCGTCACGCCGCGAATCCCCTTTGCACACACCGCACTTGAGGAGCCTCATGGTCCAGCCATGGCAGGACACCACCCTGTCCGCCCACGTCCGGGCGGCGGACCTGCTCGCCCGGATGACCACCGAGGAGAAGGCCGCCCAGCTGTCCAGCGTCTGGCTCGGGGCCGACATCGAGACCGAAGCGGTCGCCGTCGCGCCCGGCCAGCACACCTACGTCGCCGAGAGCGCCGTACTCGACGCCCTGCTTCCGTACGGACTCGGCCATCTGACCCGCCCCTTCGGCACCGTCCCCGTGGAACCGGCCGAGGGCGCCGCCCGGCTCGCCGCGCTGCAGCAGCGCATCCGCGCCGGCAACCGCTTCGCCCTGCCCGCGCTCGCCCACGAGGAGTGCCTGACCGGCTTCGCCGCCTGGCAGGCCACCGTGTTCCCGACCCCGCTCGCCTGGGGCGCCACCTTCGACCCCGCCCTGGTCACGGAGATGGCGCAGGCCATCGGGGCGTCGATGCGCGCGGTCGGCATCCACCAGGGCCTCGCCCCGGTCCTCGATGTCGTACGGGATCCGCGCTGGGGCCGCACCGAGGAGTCCATCGGCGAGGATCCGTATCTGGTGGGCACCATCGGCGCCGCGTACGTACGGGGGTTGGAGGCCGCCGGGATCGTCGCCACACTCAAGCACTTCGCCGGGTACTCGGCCTCGCGGGCCGCCCGCAACCACGCGCCCGCCTCGCTCGGCCCCCGCGAACTCGCGGACGTCTTCCTGCCCCCGTTCGAGATGGCGCTGCGGGACGGCGGCGCCCGCTCGGTGATGGCCGCGTACAACGACATCGACGGCCTGCCGGCGCACGCCCACCACGGCCTGCTCACCCAACTCCTGCGGGAGGAATGGGGGTTCGGCGGAACGGTGGTGGCCGACTACTTCGGCATCGCGTTCCTGCACTCCGCGCACCGCACCGCCGCGACCGAGGGCGAGGCCGCCCGGCTCGCGCTCGCCGCCGGCGTGGACGTGGAGCTGCCCGCCGCCCGCTGTCTGCCCGCGGCCGGCGATCTGCCCGAGGAGCTGCTCGACCGGGCGGCGCTGCGCGTCCTCACCCAGAAGTGCGAGCTGGGCCTCCTCGACCCGGACTGGGAGCCGGTCACCGGGGACGTGGCGATCGACCTGAACCCCCCTCATATGCGGGAACTGGCACGGAAGGTGGCGCAGGAGTCCGTCGTCCTGCTCGCCGATGAATCCGGTGTGCTGCCGCTGGGTCCTGGGCTCCGTATCGCCGTGGTCGGGCCGCTCGCCGACGAGCAGGCCGCGATGCTCGGCTGCTACACGTTCCCGCGGCACGTCGGCGTCAACCACCCCGAACTGCCCGCCGGAGTGGAGGTCCCCACCTTCGCGCAGGCGCTGCGCGCCGAGCTGCCCGATGCCGTCTTCGTCACCGACGCGGCGGCGGCCGACCTCTGCCTGGCCGTCGTGGGGGACCGCTCGGGCCTCTTCGGCCGGGGCTCATCGGGAGAGGGCTGCGACACCCCTGACCTCGAACTCCCGTACAACCAAGGCGCATTGCTCGATACGGCGCTCGCGTCCGGCACCCCGACCGTCATCGTCGTGCTCAGCGGCCGGCCCTACGCCCTGGGCCGCTGGGCCGACCGTGCCGCCGCTGTCGTCCAGGCCTTCTTCCCGGGACAGGAGGGCGGCGCCGCCGTCGCGGGCGTCCTGTCCGGCCGCGTCGACCCGTCCGGCCGGCTTCCGCTCGGGATCCCGTACGGACCCGGCGGCCAGCCCGCCCCGTATCTCGCCCCGCCGCTCGGCCTGCACGGCGGCCCGAGCAATGTCGACCCCACCGCCCTCTTCCCGTTCGGCCACGGCCTCTCGTACACGGAGTTCACCTGGGACCCCCCGCAGTGCGACACCCCTGAACTGCCCACCGACGGCGAGACGACGATCCGGCTCACCGTCCGCAACACCGGCGACCGGCCCGGCACGGAGGTCGTCCAGCTGTATCTGCACGACCCCGTCGGCACCGTCGCCCGCCCCGAGGTCCGCCTCGTCGGCTACGCCCGGGTCCCGCTCGACCCCGGTGCCTCGGCCCAGGTGCACGCCACGTTCCCGGCCGACCTCGCGGCGTACACCGGTGCCGGCGGCCGCCGCGGGGTCGACCCCGGCGCCCTCCCACTCCCCCTCGCCCCCTCCACCACCGACGTCCACCACACCGTGCCGCTCACCTTGACAGGGCCGGTACGTGAGGTGGGACATCGGCGGAGGATGCGGTGCGAAGTACGCGTGAAGTAGCGCCGTCATCAATCCGTGATGCCGGCGGAGGCAACCGGAACAGCACCTCACAGGTCACTTGTGCACCGCCATTCCCCACGTGTCCCGGCGGCCACACCTCGTCCATAGAGAGTGACCATGAGATCTGTCCTGAGGCAGTCCCTTCGCCGCGGCCCCGCGGCAACGGCCGTGCTGCTCGCGGCCGCACTCGCCACCGCCGGTACGGCGGGCCTGGCGCAGGCCGCCGACCCCGCGCCGATCCCGGTGACCATCACCGGCCCGGAAAGCCTCGGCCTGTCGCTGAACGGCGAGCCGGAGGAAGAGCCCTACCCGCAGATCGAGATCGAGCTCGACGCGCCGGGGGAGGTGGGCGACGAGGAGGAGCCGAAGAAGGTCCACGAGGGTGCGTGGAAGGTGACGATCGACGCGTCCGAGCTCAAGGGCTTCGCGAAGGTCAAGTTGCCGCCGTGCGACATCGCGGCTGACGGCCTGACCGCCGTGTGCGCGGGGGAGGACCTGTACCCGGGCGCCGAGTTCAACCCCGACTTCGACATCCGCGTGGACCTCCTCAAGGGTGCCAAGGCCGGCGATACGGGCAAGATCAAGGTGACGGGCGCGGGCGAGGGCCTCGCGTTCACCGAGCACGCGGTCGACGTCCTGGTCGGCGGCCCCGAGATCCGGATGAAGAAGCTCCCCGGGGAGCCGAAGGGCTTCGCCGCCGGCGATGTCTACCAGGCCCCGCTGGCCTTCCGTAACGTCGGCAGCATGTCGGCCGACGGTGTGCTGCTGCGCTTCTTCGGCTCGCGCGGCATCAACTACCCCGAGACGTACGCGAACTGCACGTACACCGAGGAGAACAAGGACAACCTGATCCGCTACCGCAAGGTCGTGGAGTGCGCCTTCGAGGGCGAGTTCAAGCCGGGTGCGGCCTACGCGCTCGAGACGCCCGTCAAGGTCGGCACGGAGAAGTTCGCCTCCGCCGACGAGTTCGGCTACTGGTTCTCGGCGCTCGGCGCGAAGCTCGCCACCGAGCGGGTCGCGGGTGGCACCAAGGGCACCGGTCCCGAGCTGAAGCTCAAGGAGGTGCCGGCCGGTGACGCTGCCCAGTACGGCAAGTACGCCGCCGACGTCCCGCTGGCGCTCGCGGCCCAGCACGACCTCGACCTGACCGGTGCCCGCGTCGCCGGCGAGAAGGGCGAGACCGTCAAGGTGCCCGTCGGCTTCGGCAACCACGGTCCGGCCTGGATCGGTTCGCTGCGTGCCGGCGGTGAGCCCCTCGGCTTCTACGTCGACATTCCCGAGGGCGCGTCCGTGGCGAAGGCCCCGGAGGGCTGCCGGCCCGAGCAGACCGACAAGGGCACGGACAAGTCCCGCTACCTGTGCTGGGCCGACACCCCGGTCATGGAGGACGACAAGCGCGCGTACGACTTCGAGCTCCGCATCGACACCGTGATCGAGGGCGCGAAGGGCAAGATCTCCTTCCCGGAATTCGAGGACCCCAAGGAGGGCAACGCGGCCAACGACGACGGCTGGATCGTCCTCAACGGCACCGGCGACGAGGCCACCCCCGGTGACACCGGCGGCGGTTCCGGCGGTTCCGGTGACAACGGCGGTGCGAACGGCTCGGGCGAAGGCGACAACGGCGGTACGGATACGGGCGGTTCGTCCGGCGGCACGGACTCCGGTACCGAGGGCGGCAGCGGCGACGCGCAGGACGGCCCTCTCGCCTCGACCGGTTCGGTGGTCCTGGTGACCTCGCTCGTGGCGGCGGTCGCGCTGGCCGCGGGTGGCGCGTTCTACGTGACCGCGCGCAGGCGCCGTACCTCCTGATCACCCGCTCATCCAGCCACGGTGGGCGCGCGCCGACCCGCCTGCCC
>NZ_JAEIMH010000056.1:19966-46048 GCF_016464295.1 Streptomyces sp. N35
GGGGGGGCGGCGGGGGGGCGGGGCGGCGGCGGGGGGGGGGGTGCGCCGGGGGCCGGGTCTGCGGGTGCCCGCCCCGGCGCCCCGACGGCGCGCGCATGGTGTGGACCTTTGGCAATGAGCTTGTCCAGTACGGCAGTTGGGAGGGCGAGCCTCTACGCATCGTGCGGGAGGGCAAGACGGCTGCGCAAGCGTTCGGGCGGCGTCGGGGGCCGGGACGCCGTGCGGGGAAGGGGACCGGTGGGGAGCGGCGCCGCCAGGCCCGGGGGGGGGCGGCGGCGGGGGCCGGGAGGCCGTGGGGGGAGGGGGCCCGCCGCCCGGCCCCGGGCGCCCCCGGAGCCGTCCGATCTTCACTGTGACCGGGCTGCTGTCCCCTGCCGACCGGTCACGTCCTGGAGCGAGGTCCCACGACGCAGGACGCGTAAGCGGTCCCTGCGTCTCATCGCTCCAGCGGAGCCACGCGTGGTTCTGACGGGCCCGCCCCTGGCTGGCACGGACACTGGGACCAACGAAGAGCGGGGGCGGGCGGTCACGGTGCCGTACGGGTGAGAAGCGGACCGAACGTGCATCCGTCCCCGGCCCCGGATCCGGCACCGGCCCCAGATCCGTCCCCGGCCTCAGCCCCAGATCCGTCCCCGGCCTCAGATCCGTCCCCGGCACAGCTCCAGCATCGTCATCGCGAGCGCCGTACCCGGCTTGCCCAGCGCGTCCCTGTAGTGGGCGAGGACCTCCAACTCGCGGGACAGGTTCACGCGGCGGCCGCCGGACGCGATACGGGACTCCTGGATCACGGCCGAGACGGCCATGCGTTCCTGGATCAGACCGATGATGCGGTCGTCCAGTGTGTCGATACGGTCCCGTGCGCCGGTGATCAGCTCGGCGGCGTCCTCGGTGCGGGCGCCGGTCTTCTCGGCAGAGGTGATGCTCATGGGGAGGGCTCCTGGGGTTCGGGGTGCCCGGTCCGCTCACGGCCCCTGGAAACGACGAAGCGCCCGGGGCCTTGTCGGCCCGGGGCGCCTGGTAAGTCGCTTGTCAGTTGCTCAAGCAGCACGACCATGGCAGCCGGTGGGCCGGTTGCCATAGGTAAACGCGAAGTACGCGAGGGTGTGCTTGGTCACGGGCCCAGTATGGCCCAGGGCCCGGCGGCCCCGTCAATTCGCTGCGGGCCCCGGCCCGCATGGTGAGCGTCACACGGTTCGGATGCTGAGACGAAAAGTCACACCCGTACCCCCGTTAGAATCGACAAAAGCGCGCCCGGGCCTTTGGCCCATCGGCCGCATCAGCCCCATGGGTCCTCGCCCACTCCCGCCGGAAGGCCGCACACAGTGCCTGGTTCCCCCGCCGCCGCCCCCGACACCGTTCTCGTCGTCGACTTCGGCGCGCAGTACGCCCAGCTCATCGCCCGTCGCGTGCGTGAGGCGCGGGTCTACAGCGAGATCGTCCCGAGCACCATGCCGGTCGCCGAGATCCTCGCCAAGAACCCGGCCGCGATCATCCTGTCCGGCGGCCCCTCGTCGGTGTACGCGGAGGGCGCCCCGCGCCTGGACCGCGCGCTGTTCGAGGCCGGGGTCCCGGTCTTCGGCATGTGCTACGGCTTCCAGCTGATGGCCGCCACGCTCGGCGGCACCGTCGACAACAACGGTGCGCGCGAGTACGGCCGCACCGAGCTGCACGTCTCGAAGGTGAGCTCGACCCTCTTCGAGGGCACCCCGGCCGAGCAGCCGGTGTGGATGTCGCACGGCGACGCGTGCAGCGCCGCCCCCGAGGGCTTCACCGTCACGGCGTCCACGGACCTGGTCCCGGTGGCCGCGTTCGAGAACGACGAGAAGAAGCTGTACGGAGTGCAGCACCACCCCGAGGTCATGCACTCCACGTACGGGCAGCAGGTGCTCGAGCACTTCCTGTACCGGGGCGCCGGCATCAAGCCGACCTGGACCACGGGCAATGTCATCGAGGAGCAGGTCGCCGCGATCCGCGCGCAGGTCGGCGACAAGCGCGCGATCTGCGGTCTGTCCGGCGGCGTCGACTCGGCGGTGGCCGCTGCCCTCGTCCAGAAGGCCATCGGCAACCAGCTGACCTGCGTGTACGTGGACCACGGTCTGATGCGCAAGGGCGAGACCGAGCAGGTCGAGAAGAACTTCGTGGCCGCGACGGGTGCGAACCTGAAGGTCGTGGACGCGGAGGAGCGCTTCCTGAACGCGCTCGCGGGGGTCTCCGACCCCGAGGAGAAGCGGAAGATCATCGGGCGCGAGTTCATCCGCGTCTTCGAGCAGGCCCAGCTGGAGATCCTCCAGGAGGACGGTCCCGAGGTCGCCTTCCTCGTGCAGGGCACCCTCTACCCGGACGTCGTCGAGTCCGGCGGGGGCACCGGCACCGCGAACATCAAGTCGCACCACAATGTCGGCGGCCTGCCCGACGACATCGAGTTCGAGCTCGTCGAGCCGCTGCGCCAGCTGTTCAAGGACGAGGTCCGCATGGTCGGCCAGGAGCTCGGTCTGCCGGCCGAGATCGTCCAGCGCCAGCCGTTCCCGGGTCCTGGTCTCGGTATCCGTATCGTCGGCGAGGTCACCAAGGACCGGCTCGACCTGCTGCGCGAGGCCGACGCGATCGCCCGCGAGGAGCTCACCGCGGCCGGCCTCGACACCGAGATCTGGCAGTGCCCGGTCGTCCTGCTCGCCGACGTCCGCAGCGTCGGCGTCCAGGGCGACGGCCGTACGTACGGCCACCCGATCGTCCTGCGTCCGGTCTCGTCCGAGGACGCGATGACGGCGGACTGGACGCGGATGCCGTACGAGGTGCTCGCGAAGATCTCGACCCGGATCACCAATGAGGTCGCCGACGTGAACCGCGTGGTCCTCGACGTGACGTCGAAGCCGCCGGGCACGATCGAGTGGGAGTGACCCTCCGCGGACACCTCACGTAGCGGGACAACGCCGGTGCCGTCGCTCATTCGTTTGGGCGGCGGCACTGTCGTATCCGCTGGGTACGCTGGCCGTACGGCGCAGAATCCCGTCCATGGGAGGACTCCTCATGACCGCTGAGAGCACGCACCCCTGGCCGGTGCCGCCGCAGGACGGTTACACCGTGGACGACCTGCTGACGCTGCCCGACCTCCCGCCGCACACCGAGCTGATCGACGGGAGCCTGGTATTCGTGAGCCCGCAACGGTACTTCCACAGCGTTGTGATCGATCTGCTGATGGCCGGGCTGCGACGGACTGCCCCGCCCGAGGTGAGGGTGGTGCGCGAGATGACCGTCATGGTCGACGAGCGCAACGGCCCCGAGCCCGACATCAGCGTCGTACGCGCCAACGCCCTCCGCAGCCGTGAGCAGACGTTCTTCCAGGCCCGGGACGTACTGCTCGCTGTGGAGGTCGTCTCACCGGACTCCGAAGCCCGAGACCGTGACACCAAGCCGCACAAGTACGCCAACGCCGGGATCCCGTACTTCTGGCGCGTCGAGATGGCGGGCGATCCCGGCTATCCGGTGGTGCACGCCTTCGAGCTGGACAAGGAGACGCGCACGTACGCAGGACTCGGCGTCCAGCACCGGCGTCTGAAGCTCTCCGCCCCCTTCGACATCGACATCGACCTCACCGCCATCGACGCCCTCTGACCCTCACCGCCGACTGGTGCGCCGCACCCCCGCCCCCGGCTTCCACACCTCGACGACCATCTCGTCGTTCTCGACGGACGTCCGTACCACCTCGGTCAGTTCGACCCGGAAGAGATGGAAGGCGTCCGGGTCAGGCGGCTCCACCTCGCCCACGTACTGCGCACGCTCCACCGGGTCCGTGACCTCGATCGCGCGGCCGGTGATCCGGGCGTCGCCGCCGGCCATGCCCGTACCCTCGCCCGGGTTCGCCATGATCGAGAAGCGCGGGTCGCGCTGCAGATCGCGTGCCTTGAGCGAGCCCGGCATCATGCCGAGCCATAACTCCCCGTGCAGAAAGCGCACTTCGAGACCGGTCAGCCGCACCGAGCCGTCCTTGCGGAGTGTCCCGAGGACGTGGTGGGTGAAGGCGCCGAAACGGTCCTCCACCGTCTTGGCGAGGACGGGTTCCGCGGCGCTGAAGGATGCCCAGTTCGCAGTCATGCGGTGAGTCTGCCGGTCAATCCGGACACCTCCTGTCGCATTTCCCCCGGGAAACGACTGCGAGTTCTTCGCCTGATCGCTCTGTTCTCCTGCCGTGACCGGAGGTAACTTCCGGCCATCACGCCTTGGCCTGGGAGGGATCATGACCGCTCCGACTCCGATACCCGCGCAGAATCTCCAGTTCGCGATGCCGCCGGCGCATCAGAGTCCCGAGGACGAGCGGCGGCACCGCAAGGAACGGCTCGCGGGGGCGCTCAGACTCTTCGGGCGGTACGGATTCGAGGACGGGGTCTCCGGCCATATCACCGCGCGGGACCCGGAGTTCACCGACTGCTACTGGGTCAATCCCTTCGGGATGCCGTTCCGGCACATCACCGTCGGCGATCTGATCCTGGTGAACGGGGACGGCCAGGTGGTCGACGGCCGCTATCACGTGAACCAGGCCGCGTTCACCGTGCACGCGGCGGTGCACGCCAAGCGTCCCGACGTGGTCGCGGTGGTGCACTGCCACTCGGTGCACGGCAGGGCGCTCGCCGCGCTCGGTGAGCACATCGACCCGATCACCCAGGAGAGCTGTGCCTTCTACGAGGACCACGCGCTCTACGACGACTACACCGGCGTCTCCGTCGACGCCGACGAAGGGCGCCGTATCGCCACCGCGCTCGGCCCGCACAAGGCGATGGTGCTGCGCAACCACGGGCTCCTGACCGTCGGCGACACGGTGGACGCGGCCGCGTGGTGGTTCATCTCCATGGACCGCTGCAGCCAGGTCCAGCTGGCGGCGCGCGCCGCGGGACGCACGTATCTGATCGACCACAAGCAGGCCGTCGCCACCCGCGACCAGCTCGGTACGGATCTTGCCGCCTGGATCAACTACCAGCCCTCGTGGCAGGACATCAGCCGCAGCGAGCCGGATCTCCTGGCGTGACACGTCAACCTGCGCGTCGGTCCATCACCCTGTCTGACCTGCCCGTTGAGTACCTCATCCGTCACGTAAGGCACAATTCCCAGGAATTACAAGGGAATTGAACGACTCGGCAGGATTCAGGGACGGAGTTCGCGGGTGGCCGTGCAAGTGGCGCGACAGGAAGCGCATGGGGGCGGGTGCACCTGCGGTGACTGTCCGCACGGTGCGCGCGAGGGGCATCGGCGGGCGGTCGCGGAGTTCTCCGCGAAACGCGACGGGCTCGCGGCGGGCCACGGGCTCCCCGCGGCGGTGGCGTACTCGGCGGGGGCGTCCCGGCAGTGGGTCTCGGACGAGCTGACCCAGTCCGCGGTGGCGGTGGCCGAACGCAGCCGGGCCGAGAGCGCGGCCTGGCTTCAACTCCTGTGGCGGCGCACGCTGTTCACGGTCTGGTGCCTGGCCGGTGCGCTGCTTCTGCTGCAGGCGCTGACCGCGATCGGTGCCGGCTGGACGACCGCGCGTACGGCGGGCATTCTCACCGCCCTCGTCGTCGCCGCGCTGCTCACCGCCGTCGCGCACCGGCACCGCGCACGCGGCGGGGTCCTGGCGCCCGTGATCGGCGAGGACAACCGTCTCTCGACCTCCCGGGGCGTGGCCGGCGCCTGGGTGCTGCTCGCGGCGTACTCCGTCCTCTTCCTCGGCTGGGAACTCGCCTTCGCCGCCACGCCGCGCGCGCGTGACACCCTGCTCGCCGGGCTCGAACCCGGCCGCAGCAGCGCCCTGTTGACGGTGACCGGCGTCATCTGCCTGGCCGCCGTCCTCGTCCGCCGCACGGTAGCCGTCCGCGTCGCCGGGCAGGAGCTGCAGAAGGTGCGCGCCGACCGTCCGCGCGCCGGTGATCTCTTCACCGACGACGCCGGGCGCGGGAACTTCGCCGACGCCCAGTACGCGGTGATCAACGCGGCCGCCCTGCTCTTCGCCGCCGTCAGCCTCGCCCGCGACCCGGGCCGGCTGCCCGATCTGCCCTGGGGCCTCGCCCTGCTCGTGCTCCTCTCGGCCGCCACGTATCTCGCCGGGAAGTACGCCGAGGGCGGCCGTCCGGTGATCCATTCGGTGGTACGGGCCCGGGAGGCCGGCGACCTCGACGCACCGATCCGCACCGGGGACGACATCGAGATCCGGGGCGCCGGCTTCGTGCCGCCCGGCGCGCAGAGCCCCGACCGGCTCGCCCGGATGGTGGTGCGGATCGGTCCCGTCCACGTCCATGTCCCGCTGGTCCCGGTGCCCGGCGGCTTCACCAACCCGACCGATGCGGTGCTCACTGTGCCCGTACCGGCCGATGTGGAGCCGGGGCGGGTCGAGGTGCAGGTGGTCACGGCGGCGGGGGCCGAGACGAACCGCTGCGTCATCGAGGTGACCGACTGACCCCCGGTTCTGATCCGGCCGAGGTCTCGGTTGGATTGCCAACGCGTCGCGCCCACTGGTGAGCCGCTCGCAGCTGTCGTACGTATGGTCTGGTGACGGCATTTTGTTGAGTGGTCAACCGAGAGGCGGCGGCGATGGCGCACACCATGCGGACCGGGACGTACACGGACCCGGGCGGTGGCCGGGGTGACTGGCGCGACACCGCCTCGCGCTACGCCCTGCTGCCGCTGCGGATCTTCCTGGGCGTCACGTTCGTCTACGCGGGCCTCGACAAGCTGACCAGCTCGACCTTCCTGAAGGACACGGGCGACGAGTCGATCGGCGACCAGATCCGCTTCCTGCAGCAGAGCGGCGACGTGGCGATCCCCCAGATGCTCGACCTGGCGGCCAATTCGCCCGTCGGTTTCGGCTATGCCATCGCGCTCGGTGAACTGGCCGTGGGCATCGGCACGTTGATCGGCCTGTTCGCGAGGATCGCCGCGCTCGGTGGCGCGCTGCTCTCGCTCAGCCTGTGGTTCACGATGAGCTGGTCGGCCACGCCCTACTACATGGGCAACGATCTTCCGTACCTGATGGCCTGGCTGCCACTGATCCTGGCGGGGGCCTCGTACTGGTCGGTGGATGCCTGGCTGAGGCAGCGGCGCCGCGGGCTGTAGCGGGTGGCCTTTGGCCGTGCGGTGTGGAGGGGTGGCCGCCTCTGGCTCGTGAGGCGTGGAGGGTTGGCCGCCTTCGGGTTGGCCGCCTCCGGCTCGTGAGATGTGGAGGGGTGGCCTCCGGGCGGCGGGCCTGTCAGCATCCTCGGATGCACATACTCGCCGACGAACTCGGCCCTCTCTCCTACGACGTCGAGGGCACCGGAACCCCGGTCGTCCTCGTGCACGCCGGCATCGCCGACCACCGGATGTGGGACGCCGTCGTGCCCGCGCTCGCCGAGCGGCACACCGTCATCCGGTACGACCTCAGGGGTTTCGGCCAGTCCCCGCCGCCGAGCGGGCCGTTCCGCGAGACCGACGATCTGCGCCGGCTCCTCGATCACCTCGGCCACGACAAGGTCCGCCTCGTGGGCGCCTCCTGGGGCGGCCGCGTCGCCCTGGACTTCGTCCTCGCCCACCCGGACCGGGTGCACTCCCTCGCCGTGCTGTCGGCGCCGTGGCGCGGGTACGGATGGGGCGCCGAGATGATCGCGTACGACGAGGCCGAGACCGCGGCCCTGGAGGCGGGCGATCTGGACGCGGCGGTCGAGGTGAACCTGGACATGTGGGTGCGCGGACCGGCCCGGGGCTGGGCGGACGTGGCCGAAGGCCTTGCCGATCAACTGCGCGGCCCGCTGCGGACATCGCTCGAGCACCAGGACGCCGTGGGCGAGCATGCACAGGACCCGGTGGGCGGCGAGCTCGCCGCCATCGCCGTGCCCACCCTGGTGGGCGTCGGCAAGCTCGATGTCGGCGACTTCCAGGACATCGCCCGGAAGTACGCGGCCGAGATCCCGGGGGCCGCGCTGGTCGAGTTCCCGACGGCCGCCCACCTCGTCGCGCTGGACGCACCGGCCGAACTGGCCGCGGAACTGGGCCCGTTCCTCAGCCGGTAGCCGGTAGCCGGTAGCCGTCAGCCGTCAGCCGGTAGCCGTCAGCTGCCAGCCGCTAGCCGCCGGCCGTTGTCTGTGCGGTGCGGTCGTCCGCGGGTGCGATCCCGCGGGCGCCGCGCCGCCTGCGTACGGCATAGGCGATGATCCCGGCGACCGAGGCCAGGAACAGGCCGAGCACCACGATCGGGATCACCGCGAACCACTCCGTGTCCCACCAGCCGGCCGCGTCCCCGCCGTAGGCGAGGGCCACCCCGCCCATCGTGAGGCCCGTGACCAGGCGGCCCGGCTGGAACGGGTGCAGCCACCGGCGCCGTTCGTCACTTCGCTGCACGGGTCACCTCCGCCTGGCCGAGCGCCACATCGAGCGTGAGGTCGATCGTGCCGCCGTTCTTCGCGTCGCCCGGCGGGCGCAGGACGATCGAGCGCCTCTGGTCGGGGGAGACGTCGATGTCGCCCCTCGCATGGCCCTCGGGCAGTTGGATGTCGCCCACGCCCACTTGTACGTCCGCCTTCACCGTCGCGTCGTAGGGGACGATCACCTTGATCCGGCCCGCGCCGATCTTGGAGCTGGTGGTGACCGTCTGGTCCTTCTTCAGATCGAGCTTGCTGAGGTCGAGCGTGCCCTCGCCCGAGCCGATGTCGTACGCCGGCCGCACATCGGAGGCCGCGGTGGGCTGCCACTGCGTACGGACCCAGTTGGTGGTGATCTCCTTCGGGAGCGCAGAGGCCCCCGCGAGCAGTCCGGCGATGATCAGCGCGAGGAGCACCGAGCCCGCTCCCGTACGCCCGAAGAAGGAGCTGACCGCGATCCCGAGCGCGAGCACCGCGAGGGCGCAGGCCAGACCCGCTGTCAGGGCGGTGCCGAGGGGCGGGTTGGCGCCCATTTCGTTGAGGGCGACCGCGGTGCCGGTGATCCCGGCGGCCAGCGTGAGGAGGAAGATCCAGCCGCCGGTCCAGCGCGGGCCGCGCCGTGGGGCGAGGACCTGGGCGCTCCGGCCGTCGGGGTCCTTGGCGGGGAGCTCCACGCCGGAGAGTTCGGCGGGCCCCCACAGATACCCCGTACCGCCTTCGTGCGTGCCGTCCTTCACGATCGGATCCCGCCACCACGACGGGCCGCGGGTGACCGGCGGCGCCTGGGTCTCGGGCGGTGCGTCGGCGGGGGGCTGGGGGGGCGCCCGGGGGGGGGAGGGGGGGTGCCTGCGGCGCCCCTTCGGCCACTGGCCGGCGCCCGCGGGCCGGACGGCGAGTATGGAGGCGAAGGTCAGCACGCCCGCGTTGTTCACCAACGACAGCATCACGCCGGAGCCGACCAGGGCGAAAAGGAGCGCGGTCAGGGCCGGGCCGTCGACGCGGCCGGTCAGCATCCGGCGGGCCTCGTTCTCGTCCTCGCCGTCGGCGGGGACGAGCAGCCAGGCGAACCCGTAGAAGATCAGGCCGATACCGCCCACGGCGCCGAGCAGCGCCAGGACGATACGGAAGATCACCGGGTCCATGTCGCAGTGCCGGCCGAGGCCCGCGCAGACCCCGCCGAGCATCTTGTGCTCCGGGTCGCGGCGCAGCCGTGGCTGCGCGTCGGCCGCGGCCGCCTCGGTGCCGGCCGTCCCGGTGCCGGTCGTCCCGGCGCCCGGCACGGCGTCGGCCGGCTCCGCGGTCCGGGTGTCGTGCTGATCCGTCATGGGTTCCATGGTGGGGGCTCGGGGCCCTTGGCGGCAGGCGGGGCGACCCTGGTCGGACCCTGAGATTGTCCGTACGGGGTGGGGTGCGGAGTGGGCCCGGGCCCGGGTGGGTCTAGGCCCGGTCGAACGCCTGGCGCCCGAGAGCCCACACCAGCTCGGCGCCCCCGATGACCATCAGGACGATGCCCGCCTTGTCCAGCTCCGCGAAGCCGAGGTCGACGTCGCCGAAGGCGAAGTAGCAGAGCAGTCCCACGGCGAGGAGGACCAGAGCTTCCGTCATACGACGGCCCAGAGCCTGCATCGAACGATCCCTTCGGCAGCGGAGTTTCCTGGTGAAGATGGTGGCTGCGGAGGGCGTCATTCGGGAGGGTCCTGCGGGTACGGATCAGAGACGGGGGAGGCGGAAGGCGGTGCTGACACGGATCGGGGCGTCCAATGGATCGGGGCGTCCAACGGATCAGGGACGTCCAACGGATCAGGGACGTCTAGGGGCCGAACCCTGATGCCGGTGCCCCCGCCCTCGTGTGAGGATCGAACACATGCCAGCCGCAGCACCGCCCGCACAGGAACCGCAGCCGCTGCGCAAGCTCTACCGCAGTGGCGAAGGCCGCTGGCTCGGGGGAGTCGCGCGCGGACTCGCCGGCCATCTCGGGCTGCCCGTCTTCTGGGTGCGGCTGATCTTCGTGGGCCTCTTCACGGCCAACGGTCTGGGCGCGCTGCTCTACGCCGCGTTCTGGTTCTTCGTGCCGCTCGGCGTCGGCGGAGTCACCGCCTCCGAGCGCCAGCACACCGTGACCACCGAGGTCGGTCCCGACGGGCGGCGCAAGCTGGTCGTGCGGAAGATCGACAAGGGGCAGTTCATCGCCTTCATCGCGATGCTCGTGATCGCGATGATCTTCGTCGGCACCGTCGACATGGGCGGCCCGGCCCGCGCGTACCTCTGGCCGACCCTCCTGGTCGCGGCCGGTGTCGCCCTGGTGTGGCGGCAGGCGGACAACGCGCGCCGCGCCCGCTGGATGGCCGTCGGCCGCAAGCGCCGCACCCTGAACATCGCCCGCACCCTGGCCGGGGTGGTCCTGGTCGGCACGGGCGTGACCGCCATCTTCGTGCTGCAGAACTCGGCGCGTGAGCTGGGCTCGGTGCTGCAGGCGGCGCTCGCCGTGTTCGTCGGCATCGCGCTGCTCGCCGGCCCCTATCTCGTACGGATGACGCAGGACCTCTCCCAGGAGCGCCTGATGCGTATCCGTGCGCAGGAGCGGGCCGAAGTCGCCGCCCACGTACACGATTCGGTGCTGCACACCCTGACCCTGATCCAGCGCAATGCGGAGAATTCCTCGGAGGTACGACGCCTCGCCCGCGCTCAGGAACGGGATCTGCGCAACTGGCTCTACAAGCCCGAGGGCACCGGCCGGATCGAGGAGCCGGAGACCTTCGCGGAAGCGGTGAAGATGGCGGCGGCCGAGGTCGAGGACAAGCACGGCGTACCGCTCGAGGTCGTCGTCGTGGGCGACTGCCCCCTTGACGAGAAACTGACCGCACAGATGCAGGCCGCGCGGGAAGCAATGGTGAACGCCGCCAAGTACGGTGGCGAGGGCGGGGCCGTGCAGGTCTACGCGGAGGTCGAGGGCCGTACGGTCTTCGTCTCGGTCCGCGACCGCGGACCGGGTTTCGATCTGGACTCCGTGCCGCAGGACCGGATGGGTGTACGAGAATCGATCATCGGCCGGATGCAGCGCCACGGCGGTACGGCGCGGCTGCGCGCGGTGCCCGATGGCGGCACCGAGGTCGAGCTGGAGATGGAGAGGGCGGATCCCCCGTCATGACGGACAGGAACGGCATGAGCGACATGAACGAGCAGCCGGAGACCCTGGGCGCGGACGAGACCAAGGGCAGCGCTCGGCATGTCCGCGTCGTCCTCGTGGACGACCACCGGATGTTCCGCACCGGGGTCCAGGCCGAGATCGGCCGTACGGATGTGACGGGCGTCGAGGTGGTCGGCGAGGCGGCCGACGTCGACCAGGCGGTCACGGTCATCACGGCCACGCGCCCCGAAGTCGTACTCCTCGACGTGCATCTGCCGGGCGGCGGCGGCGCCGAAGTCCTGCGCCGCTGCGCCTCGTTGATGTCCGCGGCCGAGAACCCGGTCCGCTTCCTCGCCCTGTCGGTCTCCGACGCGGCCGAGGACGTCATCGGCGTCATCCGCGGCGGCGCCCGCGGCTACGTCACCAAGACGATCACGGGCACCGACCTCGTCGACTCCATCTTCCGCGTCCAGGACGGCGACGCGGTGTTCTCGCCGCGCCTGGCCGGCTTCGTCCTCGACGCCTTCGCCTCCACGGACGCCCCGCCGGTGGACGAGGACCTGGACCGCCTCACGCAGCGCGAGCGCGAGGTCCTGCGTCTGATCGCGCGCGGTTACGCCTACAAGGAGATCGCGAAGCAGCTCTTCATCTCGGTGAAGACCGTGGAGTCCCATGTCTCCGCCGTACTGCGCAAGTTGCAGCTGTCGAACCGGCATGAGCTGACGCGGTGGGCGACGGCGCGACGGTTGGTCTGAGCGGTGGGAAAGGGCCGGGCTCGGTGCCCGGCCCTCGTTCGCTGCCGCTCAGCGCGCCACGAACTGCGTCAGAATCGCCTGCACCTCATAGATGTTGACCCCCTTGGTGAAGGTCTTCTGGATCGGCGTCGCGCTGCCCGAGACCCAGATCTTCAGCTCGGCGTCCAGGTCGAAGTGCCCCGCCGTCTCCACGGCGAAGTGCGTGATGCTGCGATACGGCAGCGAGTGGTACTCGACCTTCTTGCCGGTGAGCCCCTGCTTGTCGATCAGGATCATGCGCCGGTCCGTGAGCAGGATGGCGTCCCGTATCAACTGATAGGCACCGTAGATCTGTTCACCCTGCCCGAGCAGCCGGGCGTATTCCTGGGCTGCCTTGCCCGGGTCGATGGTGTGGGCGTTGCCGAACAGTGCCACGTGGGTCCCCGTCTGTAGTCCGCTTTCCGGTTGTTCAGTGAACGGGCGAGTTCGTACGTGAGTTCCCCAGGGGTCTTGAGCTCCCCAGGGTCCGGAGGATCCACTGGCGGTGTCCGTTGGCCTTGGCGATCCCGAGCAGCCCGGTGACCCACAGCAGGGTCCCGGCGCCCAGCGCGAGCACCGCCTCATAGCGGTCGTTCGCCGCGTGCGTGCCGCCGAACGACACCCACAGCCCGCCGGCGCAGGGCACGAACGACAGCAGCAGCCAGGCAAGACTGAGCCCGGGCGAACGCAGCGCCCGCACGGACTGCCGCTCCTCGTCCAACTCGATCCACGCCTCGGTCAGTTCGCGAACGCGACGGTCGGTGCGTGCCCCGCGCACCACGATGATCACCGCGGGCACGAGGGCGGCGAGCCCGAGCAGTGCGCACACCGGTCCGAGGATGAACCCCATCACGTCCCCCGACCCCAGCCACAGCAGCGGCATGCACAGCATTCCCCACCCGAACAACGCGAGCAGCCCTGTGAGCCACAGCAGCACCAGCCTCCCGAGCCCCAACCCGCCCCCTGTCAGTGCCTGCAGTGCACGTGAGCGGTCGGCGAGCAGCGAGCTGCGGTCGGGCCAGGTGGCTATGTGGCCAGGCGGGGGCGGGGGAGGGAGAGGCATGGCATCCGCTGCTGGGTCGGGGGTGTGGTCGGCCTTCGACGCTACCGGGTGCACGGGGCGAGGTGCGCCGCAGTGATCGAACACACAGCGGACATCGTTCCGATCGCCCGATCGTCTGGTCAGCCGCTGTTGCTACTGTGACTGAAGTGGCCTACGGGGGCCTGGTATTGACGGTGTACGACCACGGGGGACGCGATGAGCGGCGAAGGCGGACAGCCCCGGCTGCGCGCATCCGGCGATCGGCTGACGAAGCTCGCCGATGATCTCGACGACATGCAGACCTATCTGGACAAGCAGGTCAAGCGGATGGACGCGATCGTCGACAGCATCGAGGCGGGCTGGCGCGGGCCGGCCGCGAAGGCATACCGCGATCTCCACCGCGGAGCCGCCGAGGACGCCGTACGCATCCGCATGGTGATCCAGCGTTTGGAACAGGCCGTACGCCTGAGCCGCGACGGGTTCTCGGAACGGGACCTGGACATCATGGAGCGCCTGCGCCAGATCCAGACCGAGACGGACGTGAAGGCGGAGGCGGCCGAGCTGTCGACGCCCAACACTCCGCCGCCGTCCGCTCCGCAAAGCCGGCTGTCGGACCTCTAGGCGCAGCGGAGGAAACGGGGAGACATGACGGACGACGAGCACATAACAGTCGACTTCGCGACGCTGCAACGTCTTTCGGGCGACCTTGAGGACATCCTCAAGAAGCTCAACGAGCAACTCGACCTGCTGCACGGCCGAGCCGAGAAGGTGGTGCTGACCTGGGAGGGCGAGGCGCGCGAGACCTTCATCGACGAGCTCGACAAATGGGAACGGTCGGCATCGGATCTGCGTGCGGCCCAGAAGTGGCTCCATGAGGTCGTGACCAAGGGGCACATCAACTACGCGGCGGCGCATCAAGCGGTGCTGCGGGGCTGGGGCGCGGGCTGATGGCGGGTCCTGGCAACCCGAGCGGCCCGCAGGGCCCCGGCCAGAGCGGCACGATCGATGTCAAGCCGTCGGACTTGTTCCGCGTCTCGGGCGGTGTCGCGCTGCAGCAGACGCCCATGGACAAGGGCGCCAAGGACCTGCTCGCGAAGCTGAAGGAGTATCCGGACGCCGGCGGCTACGGCACGGCTCCCCAGGCATTCGCCGCTTCCTACGTCAAGGTGGGCAACCGGTTCCTGGAGGTCTGGGCGAAGAGTGTGGTCAGCATCGGCGGCGCTGCCGTCGGCTTCACCAGCACGGCCAACAACTACGCCAAAGCCGAAGCGGCCAACGATCCTTCGGGCAAGACGAAAGCGGTGACGCAGCCACCGCCCCAGGTCATCGAGACGGTACCGAACTACGGTTCCGTGCCGAATCTCCGGTGGGGGGACTACGACGGCGAAGGCGATGACTTCGTTCGGAGTCTCCTGGAGTGGGTTCCGGAACCGATTCGCGATGTTCTGCGCCCTATTGTGAAGCACGCCTTCCGTATGGGGAAGGTAGCCGATGTTTATCCGTACCCGCAGCAGCACTACCTCAACGAGCTGTCCAAGGCGTGGATGGCGATGACGATGACGCTTTCGATGTCCGAGAGCGCACTCACCGGCAACGTCAGCAGCATCACCCAGCAGAGCAACAGCGAATGGCATGACGCCATGCGGCAGTTCTGCAGCTCGCTGTGGGGCACGACGGCGTGGGGCAAGAGCACAGCGGGCTACGAGTGGAAGCACGACTCGGCCTCCTCGCAGACCGCGACCCACCCCGTGATGACGGTGCTCTTCGATACGGCGCAGAAGGTCAGCGACCTCCTGTACGAGTTTGCCGAAGCGGCCGTGTACATCAACCGAGAGGTGTGGGAGGTCTACCAGGAGGCCATTCGCGACGCGATTCCCAAGGTCGAGGTGAATCTCAAGGACGGCGTCGGCATGGACGACGTCAAAGGGCTCATCAAAGGCGTGGTCAAGGGGGTCGCCAAGGGCGCGAGCCAGCTCGGTGCGGGCATCGTGCTGAACATGGACACCGCCAAGCTGAACGCGATCGTCACCGCGTACAACATCCGGGTCAACGCGTTGGTGCCGCGGATGGACGCGCTGATGGGGCCGCTGGACGAGGCGCACCGGAGTGCGCCGACCTTCCGGGCAGAAGAGGCGCGGGCGGAGGCGTTCGGCAGACGGGCTCTCGCCGACTTCAAGAAGGAGCACCGGTGGACCGACCCGAAGGACACTGCCAACGGGATCTTCAAGATCGACTTGGCCGCCACGGAGTGGATGGAGGACGGGCACACCCTGGACAAGCACGTGGGCAAGACGCCGGAGCAGCTCGCCCAGCGCCTGCGTGACCAGGGCGACCCGCCGACCGCCAGCTGGCCCCACGGAAAACCGACGGTGAGCGCGGCCTCCACCTTCCACGACATGGCGAGTGCTCAGAAGTACACGCAGTACAACATCGATCAGCATGCGCAGGAGATCAAGGCGTGGATCGACGGCCCCCCGCCGCCTGCCGACGGTGACTTCAAGAAGGTCGTCGGGTCCGGACCGAATGGTGAAGTGACCGGAACGAGTGTCAAAAAGCAGCCCTATGACCCGAACGACCCGATGACGGGCTTCAAGCAGGGCGGTATGGATGCCAAGCCTTTCGACGTCAAGAACATCGACACACGCCTCAAGTACGATTCCAGCCTCGATCCGCCCTTCGTCGTCGTCACTTCCATGCCGGCGATCTGAGCAGTGAGCTGAATACGCATGGACACCGTGACCCGGGCTCACTGGGAGGAAGCCGCGCTGCGGCTCCTCGACGACGTGTACGCGTTCGCCGCGACCGGCCCGCGCAGGCACCTTGATTGGCGCGACGATGCGTCGGCCTTGCTGCGTCATGAAGTTGGCGATCCCCGCGGCTGGCTTGTGATCGACTCCGAGAGCGACAGGGCGGCACGCGATGCCCACTGCCCTTCGTTCCCGTTCGTCCAGGCCTCCAGCGGGGCGCTGGCGGAAAGGCTGTACCCCGTCGACCGGGCCACGGCCGAGCGTCTGCTCGTGGTGATGACGTACGAGTGGGGGCCGGTCCCGCCGCAGGACGCACCACAGGCATGCGCCGACGCGCGAACTCTGCTCAGCCGGTACGGCGACGAACTGTCCTTCCACAGCAACGTGACGGCGGCCCGCAGCACGCAGACACCAGATCTGACACGTGGATTCACCGGCTGGTCGCCGCTCACGCAGTACGCCGGAGACGTTGGACTCGTCGTCGTCGGCGCCCAGGAGATCGGTGTGTTCTGGTCGTTCGACCCGAGCTGACGGAGAGTGAAACCAGTGCTGACCAGATCCGCCACCTACCCCGACCGCGAAACCGCCCACTGGGCCACCCAGCAGGTGGTCACCCGTAACGAACAGCGAATCCACCGCTGGCTCGCCCAGGGCACCCGCCCCCGCCTCACCATCGAGGCGGCGTGGCCCTCACGCGACGAGCCGGTGGGCCGCGTCCTGCTCCAGGCGATGATGCTCGTGGGCCGCGACCCCGTGGACGTCCGCGCCGCCCGCGTCGTGCTGAAGCGCGAGCCGAGCAGCCCGCACGGCTTCGTCGTCGCCACCACCGTCCCGATCTACCTGTAGAGGCCTGAGCGAGCCATGCCCATGAAGCCCCTCGAATTCGACCGCCGCTACGGCGAGTTGGACCAGGTGATCAGCGCGTACCTCGGCATGCCCGCCGACGACGAGCCCGACAAGCCGAGCGAGGCCCTGCAGGCGTATCTCCGCCACACCTGGCACACCCGCCCGTGGGCCCTGGCCACGGCGGAGACCCAGCTCCGCGAGTACGCCCGCAACCCTCCGGGCCGCCTGCGCCTGAGCCTCGGCGAGTTCTACCCGGTCCCCGACGTGGGGCTGCCCGAATCGGCCGTCCAGGACTGGCTGTTCACGATCGCCGACCACATCAAGGCGAGCATCGAGGCGGGCGCGGTCCCGCCCCCGTCCGCCCCCCGCACCCACTGGGAGTGGCACGCCCGCTTCCCGGAACTCGGCCAGTTCCTCGGCGGCTGGTTCTCGCAGGACATGCCGGACGAGTTCACGGACCATGACGCTGCGGTACGAGACTACGTGGACGCGTCGGACCCCCAACTCGTGGCCCGTTTCACCGGCGAACTCCACGAACTGCTTGCCCTCCACCTCGACGAATCCGACTACGCCCTCGCCGTAGCGGAGCTGGGTATGGAGGTGGATCCGCCCCAGCCGTACGGTCCGGGCGGCTGGCTCGCATGGGTCGCGCAGCAACTCGGGGAGCCCCGGGCCGACTATGGTCCGCCGCTGCAGGGCGACTGAGTCGTGGTGGAACCGGACCGTGGTCCCACCCCGGCCCGGTGGGAGAGAGCCGTGCGCACAGTCCTCGGTGCCTGCGACGTCGTTGCTGTGGGCCCGCGACGGCGGGAGGACTGGGGGCAGGACGTGGCCGCCGTCATGGCCCGGGAGGTCGAGGACCCCCGCCGCTGGCCGGGGGTGGATCGCTGGCCGCCGGCGGCGCGGCCGAGCGGAGCCCGGCCGACCTATCCCTTCTTGCCGTACCGGGCCGACGAGCTGCGCCTGTACCTGCACCCCGTGGAGCCCGATCCCGCTGCGTGGCGGCTCGTCTCCCTGCTCGACGTGTGGTTCGAGGCCGGCCGCATCCCCGATATCGAGGTGCGCAAGGACGAGCTGCTGGGCGAGGCCCGTTGTGTGCTGGAGCGCTTCGGTTCCGATGCCGCGTTCTACACGAACTTCGACGATCATTACGTCGGCGTCGACCGCAACCCGATGAGTCCGCAGGGCTCCATCGACTGCCTCGGCGAACTCGACATCGACTGCGGGCTGGTGGCGGTGTCCGACGACGAGGTCGGTGTCTTCTGGTCGTTCACGGAGCTGTGAAGGCAGCGTTCCGTGTCACAGACCGAGTGGCTCTCTCGTCCCGTACGAGACAGCACCTCGCGAACGCAGGAGAGATCATGCACACCACCCTCTGGATCATCACCGCCCTCCTCGCCACCGCCTTCCTCTTGAGCGGCATCCTCAAAGTCGCTGTGTCCAA
Source organism: Streptomyces sp. N35 (assembly GCF_016464295.1). Taxonomy (NCBI): domain Bacteria; kingdom Bacillati; phylum Actinomycetota; class Actinomycetes; order Kitasatosporales; family Streptomycetaceae; genus Streptomyces; species Streptomyces sp. N35. Next base: position 38,303 of record NZ_JAEIMH010000056.1, read on the forward strand.
AGAGCGGATCGCCGCCTTCGGGTCCAGTGCCGAGTGGGTGCACGAGTTCAGTGCCGCGGGGGTCAAGGGCATCGGGGCGGTGGAGGTGCTGGCCGCGTTCGGGCTGGTGCTGCCCGCCGTCACCGGTATTGCGCCCGTGCTCGTGCCCCTCGCCGCCGTCGGGATCATGATGCTGATGACGGGGGCGGCCGTCGTGCGGGTCAGGCGCCGGGAGTTCAAGCTCGTGGTCGCCGACCTCGCGTACTTCGCCCTGGCCGCCGTTGTCGCCTGGGGGCGGTTCGGACCCGAGGCCTTCTGAAGGCAGCGAGAGCCGCACGTCCCGGCCCTCACGACACCCGCGTAGCCCCCGCGAACGGCATCGAGTCCACCGGAGCCAGCCGCACCGGCGCCGACGGATTCGGGGCGTGGATCATCTGTCCGTTCCCCACGTACAGCCCCACATGGCTGATGCCCGAGTAGAAGAACACCAGGTCGCCCGGGGCGAGTTCGGAGCGAGACACCCGCTGGCCCGCATTGATCTGCGTATAGGTCGTACGGGGCAGGGAGACGCCCGCCGAGCGGTACGCCGCCTGCGTCAGACCCGAGCAGTCGAAGGCGCCCGGGCCCGAGGCGCCCCACACGTAAGGGCTGCCCAGCGCGCCGTACGCGAAGGAAACAGCCTGTGCGGCACGGGCGTTGGGGGCCTTGAGCGAGCCGCGGGGCATCTCGCGCGACGCGCGGTCCCCGGATGCGCCGTCGGCGTAGGAGGCCTGCTGGGCGGGGGAGAGCGTGGCGAGCAGCTCACGGGCCTTGTCCAGCTTGCCGTTGATCTCGGCCTTGCGCTGCTTCAACGCCGCCTGGTGCTCCCGCAGTTCGTCGAGCCGCCGGGCCGCCTCGCTGCGCAGCTGCTCGATCTCGCGCAGATCGTCCCGTACGCCCTCGATGGCCGAAGCCTGCCGGCCGGCCGTCTGCGCGGCGAGCGAGGCGCTGTCGAGGAACTCCTGCGGATCGGACGCGAGGGCCAGCTGCATCGTCGGGTCGATCCCGCCGGAACGGTACTGCTCGGTCGCCGCATGACCCAGCGCCGTACGCGCCTCGTTCAGCTTGTCGCTCTTGCGGGCGGCCTCGTCCTGCAGCTCGTTGATCGCGCCGCGGGCCTTCTGGGCCTTCTCCCGCGCCCCGTTGTACTTCTCGGTGGCGACCTCCGCCTCGTGGTAGAGCTTGTCGACCTTCGCCTTCACCTGGGCCGGGGTGAGCCGGGGCTCCGCCTGTCCTGATCCCTCGAAGAGGGTCGTGGACGCGGCACCGGCCAGAGCCAGGGTCAGTGCGGTGCGTGCCGTATTGCCGGTGATCGAGCCGGTGAGCGAACGCGGTTTGGGCTTGCGATGCGCGGCCAACCTCAGACACTTCCTTACGCGTCCGGCGGTAGTGACCGACTGCCGTCCTGATCCTGTCTCGGGCGGCGGTGGGGAGCCGGTCACTGGGCAAGGACGCTAAACCTCTCCGTCACGGGGTGGTGACGGAAAGTGCGGAAGTGGTCTCGTGTGCCGGGATGCTGACCGCATATGACCGCGCTCGAGATGCTGCGTGCCAGAGGGACTCGGAGAGCTGACCGATACGCCCGAAGCGCCGGTTCACGAGCGGGTGATGTGCTACGGACCCGGACACAGGAGGCGTTCGGGCACCCTCTAGGCTCCGGGCCATGGACGTACTCATCAACGTGTTCGTCGCGCTGCACATCATCGGTATCGCCTCGCTGCTCGGCGGTTTCCTCACGCAGATGAAGGCGATGGGCGAGAACGCCGCGCGCTTCACCCCGGCGATGCTGCACGGCGCGCTCACCATGCTGGTCACGGGCGTGGCCCTGGTCGGCCTCAACCAGGCCGACGACCAGACCGTGAACAACATCAAGATCGGCGTGAAGCTCGCCGTCCTGATCGTGATCCTCGGTCTCGTCTACGTGAAGCGTGACGAGGAGAAGGTCGACAAGGGGATGTTCGCGGCGGTCGGTGCCCTGACCACCGCGAACATCTTCATCGCGACCCTGTGGACCTGATTCCCCGGGGCCTGGCTGCCCGGACCTGACTGCCCGGTCCTGACTGCCCGGACCTGATTCCCCGCTACGCCGGGCGTACGACGCTGTGGATCGGCATGTAGTAGATCGACTCGACCCGCACGTTGGCGCCCGGCTTCGGCGCGTGGATCATCTCGCCGTTGCCGATGTAGATGCCCACGTGGCTGATGTCGTCGTAGAAGAAGACCAGGTCACCGGGCTTGGCGTTGTCGACGCTCACGGTCGTGCCGGCCTTCACCTGGTCCCAGGTGGTGCGCGGCAGTGAGATCCCCGCCCGCGCCCACGCCTTCTGCGTGAGACCGGAGCAGTCGTACGAGTCGGGACCTGCCGCTCCCCATACGTACGGCTTGCCGATCTGGGACTGCGCGAACGCGATCACCTTCTCGGCCTTGGCCGCGTAGGCGTCACCGGAGTCGGAGGCGGGCGGATCGGCCGGCTCCTCGGCGGCCTCCTCCTGCGCGGCCTCTTCCTTGGCGGCCTGCTCGGCCGCCGCCTTGCGCTTGGCCTCTTCCTCCGCGGCCTGCTTACGGGCCAGCTCCTCGGCCTTGCGCTTGGCCTCGGCCTCCCGCTTGCGCTCCAGCTCGGCGAGGCGCGCCTTCTCCTCCGCCGTCAGCTTCGACAGCAGCTCACGCGCCTCGCCCAGCTTCTTCTGCACGTCCTGCTTGCTGGTCTTGAGGTCGCCCTCGGACTCGGAGAGCTGCGCGAGGGAGTCGGTGGCCTCGTCCCGCTTGTCGTTCGCCTGCGTCTGGAGCGACTTGAAGTCCTCGACGGCCTTCTGCTGCTGGCCGGAGAGCCGCCCCATCAGCTGGCGCTGCGCGAAGTAGTCGTCGGGGTTGTCCGACAGCAGAAGGACGGCGGTGTCGGACGAAGTGCCGTTGCGGTACTGCGCGGCCGCGATCTGGCCGAGCTCGCGCCGGGCATCGTTCACCTTCTCGGTGCGCTGGGCGACCTCGTCCTGGAGGTCGTTCAGCTTGTCGCGCTGCTGGTCGGACTTCTCCTTGGCCAGGTTGTACTTCTGGGTGGCGGAGCCGGCCTCGCGGTAGAGATCGTCGACTTTCTTCTGCACCTCCTCGAGGGAGGGCTTGTCGGGCTCGGCGGGCGCGGCGTTCGCGGTCTGCGCCAGCAGCGCCACGGAGGTCAGCGCGGCCGAGGTGATCCCGACGGCATGCGAGGTACGTATTCGACTGGTCCGCGGCTTGCGGTGCGACGCCAAGACCGGCGCTCCTTCCAGTTGGCGCCTACCGGGTTAGCTGTCGGGTTCGGGCGGTATGGAAGGTCTGCCCTACGGGACGTTGGGGGCGTCCCGATTCACCCCAGGTGTTGGGTGGGTCCCCGGCTCCGGATCGCCTTGACGACGCCCCGGACTCAGCGCAGGCCACGCGGTCCCGGCGATGGTCGCCGGCGGGGGTACGAGCGGCCCGGAAGCACGCTAGCCAACTCGTGTGGCTGCTGTGAAGGTTGATGTGCGATATGCCCGATACATTTTCGTGACCTTGGCGACTCGGCGCCGACGCCCCCGTCCCCTATGTCTTCGCTTGTCACCACAACAGGAGTTTTACCGAGGCGCCTTGACCTCCGACGCCTCCCCTCCCCGGCCCCTCCCCGGCCCCTCCCCGGCTCCTCCCCGACTCCTTCCCGCTCCTCCCCGGCTCCTCCAGCGATTCCTCCTGCAAACCCTCCGGTAATCTGACGCTTTCCCCACAAGGAGTTGCGTAAGTGGAGTTCCGGCTGCTCGGAGCGGTTTCCGTCGCCACCGAGACCGGTGAACTGCCACTCGGCCCCGCCAAGCGGCGCAGCCTGCTCGCCGCGCTGCTGCTGCGGCCCAACCACCCCGTTCCCGTGGACCAGTTGACGGCCGCGCTGTGGGACCACGAGCCGCCGACGCGGGCCCGGAGCGTGATCCAGGGCCATGTGTCGCGGCTGCGGGCCCTGTTCGCAGGGGTGGAAGCGGACGTGTACGGCGTCGAACTGCTCACCCAGGGCACGGCGTACGTGCTGCGCATGCCGGAGAGCCTCCTGGACGCCCACCGCTTCGAGGAACTGGTGGCGCTGGCCCGCGGTCAGCGGACGCCGGCCGACGCCGTCGCGATGTACCAGGAGGCCCTCTCGCTGTGGCAGGGTCCCGCCCTGACCGGAGCGCACCCGAGCCCGCCGCTGCAGGCCGCCGCGCACGCGCTGGAGGAACTGCGGCTCGCCACCGTGGAACTGCTGGCCGCCGAGTACACACGGCTCGGCGAGCACGCGCGGGCCGCGGCCGTACTGCGCGTGGAGGCGGACGTTCATCCGCTGCGCGAATCGCTGGCGGCCGCGCTGATGACGGCCCTGCAGCGGGCGGGCCGCCGTTCGGAAGCGCTGGACCGGTTCCACCGCACGCGGCGGCTGCTCGCCGATGAGCTGGGCGTAGATCCGGGGCACGAGCTGGCGGACGCGTATGCGGTGGCGCTGCGGGGGGAGGAGCTGGGCGGGGCGGGAGGTGCGCGCGGCGGCACGGGCATCGCGGCGGAACCCTCCTCGCCGTCGATGACACCCATGGCGCCCCTGCAACCGGAGCCGCACTCTCCCGAACTCCACTCTCCCGGACCGCTCGCTCCCGAGCCGCGCTCTCCCGGACCGCACGCTCCCGAGCCGTACTATCCCGGACCGCACGCTGCTGAGCCGCACGCTCCCGAGCCGCCGTCTCCCACCCCCCTCGCCGACACCATCGACCTCCTGCCCCGCATGCCGCGCGGCTTCCACGGCCGGGCCGCCGAACTCACCGCCCTGTCCCGCGCCGCCGCGGGGGAGGCCCCCGTGTGCCTGGTCACCGGGCCCGCGGGCGTGGGCAAGACGGCCCTCGTGGTGCACTGGGCGCACCGCAACCGCGCCGCGTTCCCCGGCGGACTGCTCTACGCCGACCTGCGCGGCTTCAGCGACACCGGCACCGTGCCCCGTATCGACGTGCTGCGTGAATTCCTGCTCGCGCTCGGGGTCGCGCCGCACCGGATCCCCGAGTCGGCCGAGGGCGCGTCCGCGCTGTTCCGTTCCCTTGCCGCCGACCGCCGGCTTCTCGTCGTACTGGACAACGCGCACGGTTCCGCCCAGGTCAGAGAGCTGCTGCCGGGCGGCACCGACTGCGTCACCGTCGTCACCAGCCGCTACCGGCTGCGCGGTCTGATCGCCTCCGACGCCGCCCGGCCCGTGCCCGTCGACGTCCTCGGCCCGGACGACGGCACCGCGCTGCTCGCCGCCGTGCTCGGCAAGGAGCGGGTCCTCGCGGAGGCGGTGGCCGCGCGCCGCCTCGCCGAACTCTGCGGCGGTCTGCCGCTCGCCCTGCGGGTCGCCGCCGCCCGCCTCGCGGACCAGCCGGACTGGTCGCTGAGCGAGATGAGCGCCGAACTGTCCGACGCCTCCCGCAGGTTGAGCCTCCTGGACGTGGAGGACACGGGCGTGCGCGCCGCCCTGCGGCTCACCGCGAGCCGGCTTCCCGCGGCCGCCGCGCACCACTTCGCCCACATCGGCAGGCACCCCGGCACCCATTTCGACCGCTACACCGCCGCCGCCCTCGCGGGTACGGACCCGGACGCGGCGGAGGCCGCCCTCGACCGGCTCGCCGCGGCCCACCTCGTCATCCGCACGGCGCCGGGCCGGTGGACGCTGCACGATCTCGTACGGCTGTACGCGCGCGGCCTGGACGCCGGACCGGAGGCGCTGCTGCGGGGGCTCGACCACACCGTGGCCACCGCCCTGGCCGCGGCGGACGCCGCCGAACCTGGCGACGAGCCGTGCTTCGATCTGCCCGCCGACTTCCAACAGCCCTCGGCCATACGGGAGTTCCGCGGCCGCGAGGACGCCATGGCCTGGTACGCCGCCGAACGCGACGATCTGACCCTGGCGGTGGGCGCCGCGCACACCGCCGGACTGCACGGCAGAACCTGGCGGATCGTGCTCGGTCTGTGGCCGCAGATGGCCTGGCGGGTCCGTGACGGCTGGACTCCCTTGCTGCGTACGGCACTTGAGGCCGCCCGCGCCGACGGAGACCTCCGGGCGGAGGGCCGGGTCCTCGCGCTGCTCGGCTGGGTTCTGACCGAGGAGGGCCTCGTCGGGCAGGCGCTGGAACACTTGGAGGCCGCCCCGGCGCTCGCGTCCCGCGCGGGAGATCCGCACGGCGAGGCCACGGCGCTTGTCAACCTGTCGCTCGCCCAGGCCGCACTCGGTAGCCCGCGGGAGGCCGCCGAAGGGTGCGTACGGGCGGCGGAACTGGCGCGCGCGGCAGGCGACTTGCCCAGCGAACGCCTGGCCCTGCACCACCTCGCCCGGCACCGGCTCGACGCCCGGCAATGGAAGTCGGCCCTCGACACGGCCACCGCCGCGCTCGCCCTCGACGGCTCCCCGGATCCCTCCGGTGCCTCGCGGGTGCTCCTCCTCACGACGGCCGGGCAGGCGCTGCTCGGCCTGGGCGAACAGGCCGAGGGCATCCGGCGCCTGGAGGACGCGGCCGACGAGGCGGAGGCCGCCGGCTACGACGAGGGTGCGGTGCGGGCGCTCGGCGCGCTGCTCGAGGTGTCGGCGGACGTGGGACTGCGCGCACGCTACGACACGGCTCGTCTACGGCTCGCGACCGTACGGCCGTAATCCGCTCGTACGTCCCTGACCTGTCATGCGCTCGTACGCCCCTGACCTGTCGTCCGCGCATACGTCCCTGACCTGTCATGCGCTCGTACACCCCTGCCCTGTCATCCACTCGTACGCCCCTGACCTGCCCTTTCGCCGGACCGCAGCAGACGTCAGCGGGACGTCAGCGCGGCGTGAGCGAAGCGCCAGCGGGCCGGGACAAGCTGGTCCCGCAGCACGGCGGAGTCGACCGCTCCGCGCCAGATCCGCACCACCGCACGGGGGAACCTCATATGCGCACCAAGCGAATCCGCACCACCGTCCTGACCGCTGCCGCCACCGCAGCCCTGGCCCTGAGCCTGACCGCCTGCGGGGGTTCGGACGGGGGCAAGGGCACAAAGGCCGACACCGGCAAGAGCGCGGGCAGCACCTCGGGCAGCACCTCGGGCGCGGAGGGCTCGGGGGAGTCGGACGCCCAGGACACGGACTCCAAGTCCTCCGAGGGCAGCGGCACTTCCGGCGGCTCGGGCTCCGGCTCCGGCGGCACCACCGACCAGTCCGCCGCGGGCTCCACCGCCACCCAGCCGTGCAAGGGCGACGAGCTGTCGATCTCCGTGCAGCACCGCTTCCCCGCCGAGGAGGGCGAGCACCTGCTGATCACCGCGCGGAACGCCGACTCCAAGCCCTGCTGGGTCACGTCGTACCCCTCGGTCATGCTCGGGGACACCGCCACCGTCCTCGGTCACTCGTCCAAGGACCCGGCCGGCGGCAGCGCCAAGATCACGGTCAAGCCGGGCGGCCAGGTCTACTCCGCCGTGGCCCTCTTCGTGGACGGCGAGACCAGCAACACGTCGAGCGAGCTCTCCCTCGCCCTGCGCGACCAGGGCGGCGACACCGGCCCGGGCTACGAGAACGGTGCCGTCGACGACAAGGGCGGGGAGTCGGAGTTCACCTGGGACAGCGCGGACGTCACGAACTGGAACACCGCGAAGCCGTACGACTTCTGAGGCCGGAACCGGACTTTCCGGGCGTTACCGCCCGACTTCCCTGCGTCACCACCGTTCCCGGGGCGCGCCCCCCCGGGGGGGGGGAGGTGGGGCGGC
>NZ_JAEIMH010000056.1:46058-53320 GCF_016464295.1 Streptomyces sp. N35
CGCCCGCCTCCCGAGCGCCCCCCCCCCCCGGGGCCCGCGACCCGGGGACGGGCTGTCAGTGGAGCCGCCTAGACTCGGTAGGCGATGAGCAGCCTCTTTGACGACAGCTTTCTGGCGGACCTCCAGGCCAAGGACCAGGGCAAGCACCACGCCCCGCCGCCGCCCCCCGAGGACGAGGGACCGGAAGAGATTCCGGCCGACTTGTTCGGCGGGAAGTTCGACGCGCCCGCACAGCGCGACGCCTACTACCGCGACGGCGCCCCCCGCCCGGTGCTCGACGGCGCCGCGCTGCTCGACGGGCTGAACGAGAATCAGCGCGCCGCCGTGACGCACAGCGACACCCCGCTGCTCATCGTGGCCGGCGCAGGCTCCGGCAAGACCCGCGTCCTGACCCACCGCATCGCGTATCTGCTCGCCGAGCGCAATGTCCACCCGGGCCAGATCCTCGCGATCACCTTCACCAACAAGGCCGCGGGCGAGATGAAGGAGCGCGTCGAGGAACTGGTCGGCCCGCGCGCCAACGCGATGTGGGTGATGACCTTCCACAGCGCGTGCGTACGGATACTGCGCCGCGAGTCGAAGAAGCTCGGCTTCACCTCCTCCTTCTCGATCTACGACGCCGCCGACTCCAAGCGCCTCATGGCCCTGGTCTGCCGCGATCTCGATCTCGACCCGAAGCGCTTCCCGCCCAAGGCCTTCAGCGCGAAGATCTCCAACCTCAAGAACGAGCTCATCGACGAGGAGGACTTCGCCGGCCAGGCCGCCGACGGCTTCGAGAAGACGCTCGCGCAGGCCTACGCGATGTACCAGTCGCGGCTGCGCGAGGCCAACGCCCTCGACTTCGACGACCTGATCATGACGACGGTCAATCTCCTGCGGGCCTTCCCGGACGTCGCCGAGCACTACCGCCGCCGCTTCCGGCACGTCATGGTCGACGAGTACCAGGACACCAACCACGCGCAGTACGCCCTGGTGCGCGAGCTGGTCGGCACCGGGCCGCGCGACGAGGACGTACCGCCGGGCGAGCACGAGCTGCCGCCCGCCGAGCTGTGCGTGGTGGGTGACGCGGACCAGTCGATCTACGCGTTCCGTGGCGCCACCATCCGCAACATCCTGGACTTCGAGGACGACTACCCGAACGCGACGACGATCCTGCTGGAGCAGAACTACCGCTCCACGCAGACGATCCTCTCCGCGGCCAACGCGGTCATCGAGCGCAACGAATCGCGCCGCCCGAAGAACCTGTGGACCAACGCGGGCAACGGTGCGCAGATCACCGGCTATGTCGCCGACACCGAGCACGACGAGGCCCAGTTCGTCGCCGAGGAGATCGACCGCCTCACCGACGCGGGCCACGCCAAGGCCGGTGACGTCGCGGTCTTCTACCGTACGAACGCACAGTCCCGTGTCTTCGAAGAGATCTTCATCCGCGTCGGCCTGCCCTACAAGGTCGTCGGCGGCGTCCGCTTCTACGAGCGCAAGGAAGTCCGGGACGTCCTCGCGTACCTGCGCGTGCTCTCGAACCCCGAGGACACCGTCCCGCTGCGCCGGATCCTCAATGTGCCCAAGCGCGGTATCGGCGAGCGCGCCGAGGCCATGATCGACGCCCTGTCGCTCCGCGAGAAGATCACCTTCCCGCAGGCGCTCGGCCGCGTCGACGAGGCGTACGGGATGGCGGCCCGCTCCACCAACGCCGTCAAGCGTTTCAACACGCTGATGGAGGAGCTCCGTACGATCGTCGAATCCGGCGCGGGCCCGGCCACCGTCCTGGAGGCCGTGCTCGAACGGACCGGCTATCTCGCCGAGTTGCAGGCCTCCACCGACCCGCAGGACGAGACCCGCATCGAGAACCTTCAGGAACTCGCGGCCGTGGCCCTGGAGTTCGAGCAGGAGACCGCGGACGGCGAGCGGCCCTCACTCTCCGACTTCCTGGAGCGCGTCGCGCTGGTCGCCGACTCCGACCAGATCCCCGACGAGGACGAGGACGGCTCCGGCGTCATCACCCTGATGACCCTGCACACCGCCAAGGGCCTTGAATTTCCCGTGGTGTTCCTGACGGGCATGGAGGACGGCGTCTTCCCGCACATGCGCGCGCTCGGCCAGACCAAGGAGCTCGAGGAGGAGCGCCGGCTCGCGTACGTGGGCATCACGCGCGCCCGCGAGCGCCTCTACCTCACCCGCTCCACCCTGCGCAGCGCCTGGGGCCAGCCCTCGTACAACCCGCCGTCCCGCTTCCTGGAGGAGATCCCGGCCCACCACCTGGAGTGGAAGCGCACGGGCGCCAAGCTCGGCGCCGCGCCCTCCACGGGTCCGGCGGCCTCGGTGGCCTCCTCGCTCTCGTCCACGATGGCGGCCCGCTCCCGGCGCGGCACGTCCTCCGGCTTCGCGACCGGCGACAAGCCGGTGATCTCCCTCGCGGTCGGGGACCGGGTCACGCACGACCAGTTCGGGCTCGGCACGGTCGTCGGCGTCGAGGGCGCGGGCGACAAGGCGCGCGCCACCATCGACTTCGGCGATACGAAGCCGAAGGTGCTGCTGCTGCGGTACGCGCCGGTGGAGAAGCTCTAGCCGCCTGCGATACGTGAAGGGGGTGGCCTCTCCGTTGCGGGGAGGCCACCCCGGCTGTCGGAAGGGCGTCCGGATCAGGACGGGTCGAACCCGTGGCGGCGCCGCCACGGCAGCGGGTCGATCGCCCAGCCGCCGGCCGGGCGGACCTCGAAGTGCAGATGCGGGCCCGTGGAGTTGCCGGAGTTCCCGGAGTACGCGATCACATCGCCGGCCTTGACCGAACCGCTGCGGATCTTCGTGCTGGAGAGGTGGCAGTACCAGGTCTCGGTGCCGTCGGGCGCCGTCACTATGGCCATGTTCCCGTACGCGCCGTTCCACTGCGTGCGCACGGTGCCGTCCGTCGCGGCGAGCACCTCGGTGCCGTACGAGACCGGGAAGTCGATGCCCGAGTGCACGGACATCCAGTTCACACCGGCCTGCCCGTAGTACGCGCTCAGCCCGTGCTGCTTGACCGGGAGCGAGAACTTGGGGCGCAGCGCCTCCTTGCGGGCGGCCTCCTCGGCCTTGCGCTTCTTCTCGGCCTCCTGGCGTTCCTTGAGGTCGATGCGCTCCTGCGTACGGCTCGCGCGGTCCGCGAACTCATTGGCGTCGGCGGAGAGTTCGGTGAGCTGGGTGTCCAGCTTGTTGTTCGCGGCGGCCGTCTCGACGGAGCTGGGATCGGGCGCGGCCTGCGACTTCGGCTCCTCGTTCCCGCCCATCGAGCCGACCACGGAGGCGGCGGCGACCCCGGCCACCCCCAGCGCGCACACGGAGGGCACGGCCACGGTGAGCAGCGCGGAACGCTTGGCGGGGGTGCGGCGCCGGCCGCGGGAGCCGGAGCGCTGGGAGCGGGGGCTGTGCGCCACCCGTACCGGCTCGGGTTCGTCGGTGTCGTCGTGGCCGACGGTGACCGGCGCGTCGAGCAGCTCGGTCTCGCCGTAGGAACTGTCCTGGCTCTCGTACGAGGAGGAGGAACCGCTCTCGTTCTCGTACGGGGAGGTGGTGTCGGCCTCGTAGGCGTGGGGCTCGTACGCACCGGCCTCGTATGAACCGGTCTCGTAGGAGGTCGGGCCGCTTTCGTAAGAGGTCGCGCCGCTCTCGTAGGAGCCGAGCGTCTCCGTCTCGTAGGAGCCCGGCGTTTCCGTCTCGTACGAGCCGGCCGCTTCCGTCCCGTACGTGGTCTCGGTGCCGGCGGAGTTCCAGGCGGTGGCGTCGTAGGAACCGGTGTCGGCGTACCCGTAGGCGCCGGTGGTCCCCCACTGGCCGGTGGTGTCCCACTGCTCGCCGCTCTGCGGGCCGGGCTGCGCGGGGATGTCGGTGACCGACTGATATCCGGCGCTCGCCCACATGGCGGTCGTGTCGTGGCCGCCGGTGTCGTAACTGCCGTTCGCGTAGCCGCCGGTGTGCTGTGCGGAGTACGCGTCGTAGCCGGTGGCGCCGTCTGCGCCGTACGTCCCTGCCTGCTCGGGGGCGGTCCACTGGGTGCTGTCCCACTGGCCGCTCTGTGAGGCGTCGTACGTCCCCGGCATCGCCCCGAAGAGGGGGTCGGAGTCGAAAGCGGTGGTGTCGAAGGCACCGGTTGCATAGCCGCCGTATCCGGTGGCATAGCCGTGCTGTTCGTTCACCAACTTCTCTTTCGCCTCGACAACAAGGGGGCGGAGCAGTGCGGTGACTGTACCCGGCAGTGTGCGACGCCGACAATCTTCAGCAGGTTTCGTTGGTGGGGGAAACGGGCATTCGGCCGCCTTTCGGCGGACTGTGGGCAGACCTTTGGCCTTGTGTTCGAAGGCTGTTCGAGGATTTTCGCCTCTGCGGCGGTCCGGATCAGGGGCTGAGAGACGCTTCTCGGTCGGGATCAGGCGCTGGGCGACGCTTCGCGGTCCGCCAGCACCTCGCCGATCACATGGCGCGCCGTCGCCGCCATCCGCGGGTTGGTCTCGCGGTAGTAGGCGAGCTCGAGCAGCGCGATCGACAGGGCGAGCCCCCGGCCCCGTACCCAACTCGCCTCATCGGCGCCGACGGCGGAGCGGAACTCCGGGCGCGCCTCGGCGGGCAGCACGTACCAGGCGGTGATCAGGTCGACGGTCGGATCGCCGATGCCGACCAGGCCGAAGTCGATGACGGCGGCGAGCCGGCCGTCCTCGACGAGCAGATTGCCGGGCTGCAGATCGCCGTGCATCCAGCGGTCGGGCCCGTCGTATGCGGGGGCGTCGAGGGCCTGCTGCCATACGGCCGCTGCCGCATCGGTGTCGATCACATCCGTGAGCCGGGCGAGCGCCGCGCGCGTCGCCTCGTCGCGGGGGCCGAGCGGACCGCCGCGGCCGCAGCGCGGGGCACCGGCGGTGTCGATGCGACGCAGCGCCGTGATGAACCCGGCCAGGTCGGCGGCCAGTTCACGCGGCTTGCCGACCGCCGCGGCCGCCGGTGTCGTGCCGTCGAGCCAGCGGTAGACGGACCACAGCCACGCGTACCCCTCGGCGGGTGCGCCCTTGGCGAGCGGCGCCGGGATCGGGACCGGCAGGTGTCCGGCCAGCTTCGGCAGCCAGTCGAACTCGCTCTCCACCTCCTCGTCGGAGCCGGCGCGCAACGGCAGCCGTACGACCATGGCTTCGCCGAGCCGGTACAGCGCATTGACCGTCCCCGGTGAATCCACCAGCTCGAGCGGCAGCCCGGACCACTGCGGAAACTGTCCGTCGATCAGCCGCCGCACCAGCGCCTCGTCGATGTCCGCCTGGTCGGCATGCATCTTGCGCGGCTTGTTGCCCGTCTCGGAGGTGGTCATCGGGGCATCGAACTCGGCGGCGCCGGGGCCGGTCAACTGAATTGCGGCGTACGGGCGGTGGGAGCGGACTGCCTCAGGCCACGGACACCGCTCCCTGCGCACCGGCCAAGACGGCGTCGTCGTCGATCGCCTGCCGGATGCCGGCGGCGACCGCGGGGTGGACCGGCAGCGCGAGATGACCGATGCCGCTCACCCGCACGTTGTGCGCGAGCAGGTCGGGGTGCTCGACGCAGGCGGTCTCCAGCGGCACCATCAACTGGTCCAGATCGCTCCAGAAACCGACGAAACGGGTACGGCATCCAGGCGCGGGCCCGGCCAGTTCGGCGAGCACGTCCGAGCCGGGCCGCATCTGGCGCACGATCGGATGCGCGTTCATCGCGGGCGCGACCCGGGTGCCGCTGTGCGGGGTGCCGAGCGTGACCAGGGTGCGGACGCGGGCGTCTCCGCCCTGGCACTGGACGTAGTGGCGCGCGATCAGGCCGCCGAGGCTGTGCCCGACGATGTCCACCTGTTCCTGCCCGGTCCGCGCGCAGAGCTCTTCGATGTGGTCGCCGAGCAGCCGGGCCGCCTCGCGGATGTCACAGGTCAGCGGCGAGTAGTTGAGCGAGGCGAGATGGCGGCGGCCGTGCCGGGCCAGGGTGCGGCGCAGCAGGACGAAGACGGAGCGGTTGTCGATGAAGCCGTGCAGGAGCACGACCGGGCGGTCGTGCGGTCCGGCGGGGAGGCGAGGGGTGTCCTCGGTGTCCTCGGGTGGCGGCGGGGCGGTACGTTCCTGGATGATTCCGGACGGATAGAGCAGAACGTGCCCGGTGAGGATGGCGAGTTCGAGCGCGGTGGCCTTGAGGAGCGCGGACGACGCCAGGCAGAGGCGTGGTGTCCGGACCAGCTGTGTCCAGGTGGGCAGAAGCAGGGGCAGCGACTTGAGGATCTTGAGAAGCCTCACGGCCTCCATGAGCCGACCTCCAAAACGGCGCACGGAGAACTCCTCTGTCCCCCGTGAGCCCACATGGGGCGCCCTGGAGGCGGCCGTGGCCTAATGCCTCGCTGCGGCATCGCACCAGACGGCACGCACCTCGACGGCACCGCACCACCCCCCCGTGCGGCTGCCCGCGCGGGGGTGGGGCGGCCCCCCGCCGCTCCCCCGTGCGCGGATCCCGGCTGCGGGGTCGAGTCGGCTCGGCCGCTGCTTGCGGGTGCCGCGCATGGCGAACGTGTCCCACGTGTGATTTCCCCCTCGGTCCTGACCGTGAAACTGCCGGTTGCGGGATGGTGGCGATAACGTTCGTTCACTTCTTCCGGTGCCTCGCTGTGAGGTTCCCGGCGCTCCCGGGCACACTTCAGGGGGCCCGCACAACTTGCTCGACATGGAGGCAGCGATGGGTGCGACAACCGGTCCGATCCGCGTGGTGGTCGCCAAGCCCGGTCTCGACGGCCACGACCGCGGTGCGAAGGTGATCGCGCGGGCGTTGCGCGACGCCGGCATGGAGGTCATCTACACGGGCCTGCACCAGACGCCCGAGCAGATCGTCGACACGGCCATCCAGGAGGACGCCGACGCGATCGGCCTCTCGATCCTCTCCGGCGCGCACATGACCCTGTTCGCCAAGGTCATCGAGCTTCTGAAGGAGCGGGACGCCGAGGACATCAAGGTCTTCGGCGGCGGCATCATCCCGGAAGAGGACATCCCTCCGCTGAAGTCCCTGGGCGTCGCGGCGATCTTCACGCCGGGGGCGACGACCGGGGCGATTGTGGAGTGGGTGCGGGGCAACGTCGTGCAGTCCACGTGACGCTTTCCGGCCCCTCCGGCGTTTGAGGAGATCCGACCGGAGGTCGGATGCGGGGTCCGGGGCGGAGCCCCGGGTTCGGGGAGGGGCGGGGGGGGGAAAACTGCGCCCCGCACCCCCCCCCCCACCCTCCCCCCCCCTCACCCGTC
>NZ_JAEIMH010000056.1:53330-64154 GCF_016464295.1 Streptomyces sp. N35
CGCCCCCCCCCCCCCCGGGGGGTGGGGGGGAAGCGCGGGGGGGGGGGGGGGGGGGGGGGGGGGGGAGCCCCGCCGGTTTGGGGAAGGGGCGGGGAGGGGAAATCTGCGCACCGCACCCGCACCCGCACCCTCACCGACCGTCACCGGTCAACGGACCTTGGCCGCCGCCAACTCCTCCCGCATCACCGCCCGCAACCGCAGCGTCCCCACCAGCCGCTGGAACGCCTCCGCCCAGTACCCGCCCGCCCCGGGCGCGCCGTCCTCCCTCTCGTCCGGCGTCGCCGTGAGCGCTTCGAGGCGCACCGCGGCCGCCGGGTCGAGGCAGCGCTCGGCCAGACCCATCACGCCGCTGAACGACCACGGATAACTCCCGGCGTCCCGCGCGATGTTGAGCGCGTCGACGACCGAACCGCCGAGCGGCTCGGACCAGGGCACGGCGCACATGCCGAGCAGCTGGAACGCCTCGGAGAGACCGTGCGCCGCGATGAACCCGGCCACCCAGTCCGCACGCTCCCCCTCCGGCAGCGTGCCGAGCAGCTTCGCGCGCTCCGCGAGCGAGACCGCGCCGGGGCCCGCCGCTCCCGGTGACGCGGGCGCCCCGAGGAGCGCCCGCGACCATGCGGCATCCCGCTGCCGTACGGCCGCACGGCACCACGCGGCATGCAGCTCGGCCTGCCAGTCGTCGGCCACGGGCAGCGCGACGATCTGGGCCGGTGTCCGCCCGCCGAGCCGCTGCGGCCAGGTCGCCAGCGGTGCGGCCTCCACCAACTGGCCCAGCCACCAAGCCCGTTGCCCCCGACCGGGCGGAGGTGTGGCCACGACGCCGTCACGCTCCATCCCCGGATCGCACTCGTGCGGCGCCTCGACCGTGATCCCGGTGCGCAGCGCGTCGAGCGCGATGCTCGTCGCCGCCCGCCGAGCCATCCGCCCGGCCAGCGCCGAGGTCGGCAGCGCGGACAGCAACTCGGCCGCGGTGGTACGGACATTGCGGCTGCGGTCGCTCAGGGCCCGCTCCAGGAACGGCTCGTCGCCGTCCGCGAGCCCCGTGCGCAGCGAGTCGAGGAACATCAGCCGGTCCTCGGCCCGCTCGGTGGACCAGGTGCTCTCCAGGAGGACCCGGGCGGCCTCGGCGTCATACGCCCGTACGGCACCGAGCAGCGCCACCCGCTCGGCGAACAGGCCCTCCTCCCACAGCCGCCGGACCGCGTCCTCGTCGTCGGGTGAGGGGAGCGCACTGCCCCCGGGCGTGGTGCGCAGCGCGAACTTCCACTCCGGATTGAGCTTGGCGAGCCACAGCGCGCGCGGGCCGGCGAAGGCGAGCGCGGGCGGGCGCAGATCGGTCCGGCCGCGTGCCGCGTCGAGCAGGGCGGGCAGCAGCTCGGGTGGTGCGGCGTATCCGTGCGCGTTCGCACCGGACAGCCATTGCGGCAGCAGTTCGGTGAGATCGGGCGCGGTGCCGCGCCGTCCGCCGCTGCCCACGCCGGGCCGGTCGGAGAGCAGCATGGCCAGGCGTCGGCGTGCGGCGGCCGGGAGCGCGGGGCGCGGGTCGGGCTGTGCCTGCTCGGGGAGTCGGGCCGCCGGTCCGGGCCGCAGCCCCGCCCGGCGCCGCACGGTGTGCAGCGCCGCCTGGTCGAGCAGCGCGGCGGCCGCGTCCTTGCGGCTGCGGCCGGCCGCCTGTGCGACGCTGCCGCGCCGGTCGGTCCCGAGCAGAGCGCTCGTGACAAGTTCTTCCCAGGTCGTCATCTCGGTTTCCGTGATCAACTGAGGCCTCCCTCCATGCCGTCGGAACAGGGACAAGGGGCGGTACGGCAGCGGGCCGGGCTCGCCGGCGCAGCGGCGGGCGCAGGGCGCATCGTCAGCACAGCGACACCGCACCCCCTGCGTCGCCCGCGTCCCCCGCCCACACCGTCAGCGGCGTGAAGCCGCGGTGGCCGCACTCGCCGAAGACCGTCACCCCGCTTCCGCCCGAGACGGCGGCGAGCCGCCACAGACCGGGCCGGGACACCGGCACCACGGGCAGCGCGCCCGAGCCGTCGGCGTCGGCGAGCTGCATGCCGTCACCCACCGGGGTCGGTATGACGTCGTGCAGCGTGACCGGCCAGGACTCCAGCCAGGGGTCCTCGCGCAGCGCCGTGCCGTACGCGGACGCCGCCGCGCGGGTGCTCACCCCGGCAGGGCGCACCTCGGCGGGCGCGGCCGGTGCGAAGCGCTCGCCGAGAGCATGCCGGTGCCCGCCGCCCGGGTACGCGGACAGCTCGGCGTCGAGCGCGAGGCCGACGGGCAGGGCCAGTTCGGGTGCGCGGCCGGCCGCCCCGTAAGAGAGGAGCAGAGCCGTGCGCGCCGACTCCTGTCCGTACAGCCATATCCGGCGCGTGGTGAGCCGTGCGTCCGCCGAGTCGTACTGGGCGAGCACCGCCCACCGGTCGCGCAGCGCGGGGCCCTCGGCGGACGAGGGCAGGCCGATCCGCGAACGGACCGTGGCGGCGAGGGGAGCCGGCAGCTGTTCCCTGCGCAGCCAGGCCTGGTCGAGCAGGTGCAGCAGCGCGCACTCCTCGAGCAGCCGCACCGGCCAGCCAGGACCCGAGGCGGGGATCACCCCCAACTCCTGTACGCGCGCGGCAAGTCCAGGCGCCTGCGCGTCGACCATCCGCCGGGCTGTCTCCTCACCGAGCCTGTGCCCCGACTGCTCCGCCGAGGCCAGGCCGCCGCGCACCAGATCCGCCAGCCGCTGCTCCAGCTCGGTCACCCCCGCGGTGACCCGCTCGGCCCGCCGCGCGGCACGGCGCCGCGCCGCCTCCTCGTCAACCGGCTTGCTGCCGTCCCCCCTCTCCGCCGCGGGAGCCTCCGCGCGCCGGCGCCGGCCGGCCAGCCACTGCTCCACCCAGTCCGGCGCCTCGGCGTCCGGCAGCGCCGAGCCGCCGCCCCCGTCGCCCGCCCAGAGGAGCAGCAGCCCCAACGCGTGCTTGCACGGGAACTTCCGGCTGGGGCAACTGCACTTGTACGCGGGCCCCGCCGTGTCGACGACCGTCTGATACGGCTTGCTGCCGCTGCCCTTGCACAACCCCCATACCGCCCCCTCCTTCGAACTGCCCGCCTCGGACCACGGACCGGCCGCTCCGAGCTTGCTTCCCGCTTTGCGTGACGCGGCGTCAGGCGCCAGTGCGAGCACCTGATCAGCCGTCCAGCGCACCCCCTGCTGAGTCATGCTGCGAAGGTAGATCCCGCCACTGACAATCGCCTGTGACCTGCGGATTCGCGCTTCGCGAGCGGCAGTTGGCGCGGCCTGCGATCCGCCGCCGAGGCCGATTGTCAGTGGCGTGGTGCACCGTGGATGCCATGCCGGAGATCGGCCCGGGACGAGACGTCCCGGAGATCTGGAGGGGGATCCATGACCGTGCTCGACAACGAGACCGTGCGGCCCGCCGCAGAGGTGCTGCGGCCGCACGCGGAGGACGCGTTCGCGGACGAGCTCGCCGCGCTCGCCGCCGCGGACGACCGCCCGCGCCCGGCGCGCTGGCGCCTCTCGCCGTGGGCGGTCGCCACGTATCTGCTGGGCGGCACCCTGCCCGACGGCACCGTGATCACTCCCAAGTACGTGGGCCCGCGCCGCATCGTCGAGGTCGCCGTCACCACGCTTGCCACCGACCGTGCGCTCCTTCTGCTCGGAGTGCCCGGCACCGCGAAGACCTGGGTGTCCGAACATCTCGCGGCCGCCGTCAGCGGCGATTCGACCCTGCTGGTGCAGGGCACGGCGGGCACACCCGAGGAGGCGATCCGGTACGGGTGGAACTACGCGCAGCTGCTCGCCCACGGCCCCAGCCGTGACGCCCTGGTGCCCAGCCCTGTGATGCGGGCGATGGCCGAGGGCATGACGGCACGGGTCGAGGAGCTCACCCGTATCCCCGCCGACGTACAGGACACGCTGATCACGATCCTGTCGGAGAAGACGCTGCCCATACCGGAGTTGGGCCAGGAGGTGCAGGCGGTCCGCGGCTTCAACCTGATCGCGACCGCCAACGACCGCGACCGCGGCGTCAATGATCTCTCCAGCGCGCTGCGCCGCCGCTTCAACACGGTGGTGCTGCCTCTGCCCGAGAGCGTCGACGCCGAGGTCGACATCGTCGCGCGCCGCGTGGACCAGCTGGGCCGCTCGCTCGATCTGCCGCCGGGGCCCGACGGGATCGACGAGATCCGGCGGGTCGTCACCGTCTTCCGCGAGCTGCGCGACGGCATCACGGCCGACGGCCGCACCAAGGTCAAGTCCCCGAGCGGCACGCTCTCGACGGCCGAGGCGATCTCGGTCGTCACCGGCGGACTCGCGCTCGCCGCCCACTTCGGCGACGGCGTGCTGCGGGCCGGCGATATCGCGGCCGGCATCCTCGGCGCGGTCGTCCGCGACCCGGCCGCGGACCGGGTGATCTGGAAGGAGTACCTGGAGGCGGTCGTGCGCGAACGGGACGGCTGGAAGGACTTCTACCGGGCCTGCCGCGAGGTGAGTGGGTGAGCGTCCGGAGCTCTTGATCGCGAACGGGTGATCGCGTGCGGGTGATCGCGTACGGAAGGGAAAAGGGGGAGGGGAGTTGAGGGCTGTAGACACCGCAGAGGTGGGGTCGGCGCACGGGGGAGCCGAGAGCGGGCCGTGGATTCTCGGCGTACGGCATCACGGGCCGGGTTCGGCGCGGGCGGTACGGGCGGCGCTCGATGCGCAGCGCCCGCGGGCCGTCCTGATCGAGGGGCCGCCCGAGGCCGATGCGCTGGTGGCGCTGGCCGCCGATGAGGAGATGCGGCCGCCGGTCGCGCTGCTCGCACATGTGGTGGACGAGCCGGGGCGCTCGGCGTTCTGGCCGTTCGCGGAGTTCTCGCCGGAGTGGGTGGCGGTCAACTGGGCGCTCGAGCGCGGCGTTCCGGTGCGGTTCATCGACCTGCCGGCGGCGCACTCGCTGGCGATGCGGGCGGAGGAGGAGAAGGAGGAGGAGGGGAAGAGGGAGAGGGAGAGGGAGAAGGAGGGGCCGGCCGGTTGTGAGGGGGAGCCGGGCGCCGGGGGAGAGCCGGGTGCTGGGGGCCAGTCGGGCGCCGGGGGAGAGCCGGGTGCAGAGGGCGGCCCGGCGGCCGATCCGGATGCCGAGCCCGCGGCCGACCTCGATGCCGAGCCCATGGCCGACCTCGATGCCGACCTCGATGTCGAGCCCGCGGCCGACCCCTCCGCCGAAGTCCTCCGCGTCGACCCCATCGCCGTCCTCGCCGAGACCGCCGGTTACGACGACCCCGAGCGCTGGTGGGAGGACGTCGTCGAGTACCGAGGGCAGACGGCCGACGCCTTGGCGCCGTTCGCCGCGCTCGCGGAGGCGATGGGTGCGCTGCGCGAGGTCTACGGGGCGGGCGGCCACGACCGCGACCTCGTACGCGAGGCGTACATGCGGCTCCAAATGCGGGCCGCGACAAAGGAGTTCGGGGCGGAGTACGCCGTCATCTGCGGCGCCTGGCACGTCCCCGCCCTGCGCGAGAAGACCACCGTCACCGCCGACCGCACCCTGCTCAAGGGCCTGCCCAAGGCGAAGGTCGACATGACCTGGGTGCCCTGGACCCACCGCCGTCTCGCCCGCGCGAGCGGCTATGGCGCGGGGATCGACTCACCGGGCTGGTACGCGCATCTCTTCGCCGCCCCCGACCGCCCCGTGGAACGCTGGCTGACCAAGGTCGCGGGGCTGCTGCGCGACGAGGACCGTCTCGTCTCCTCCGCCCATGTCATCGAAGCCGTACGACTCGCCGAGACGCTCGCCGTGATGCGCGGCCGTCCGCTGCCCGGCCTCTCCGAGACCACGGACGCCGCCCGTGCCGTGCTCTGCGACGGCTCCGACGTACCGCTCTCGCTCATCCACGACCGCCTCATCGTGGGCGATGTACTCGGCGAAGTGCCCTCGGCCGCGCCCGCCGTACCGCTGCAGCGCGACCTCACCCGGATCCAGAAGTCGCTGCGGCTCAAGCCGGAGGCGCTGGAGCGGGAGTTGGAGCTCGACCTGCGCCAGTCCAACGACGCCGGACGCAGCCGGCTCCTGCACCGTCTGCGGCTGCTCGGCATCGGCTGGGGCGAACCCGCGGCCGCCACCCGCGGCAGCACCGGCACGTTCCGCGAGAGCTGGCGCCTTCGCTGGGAACCCGAACTCGCCGTACGGGTGGCCGAGGCCGGCATCTGGGGCACCACGGTGCTCGGCGCGGCCACCGCGAAGGCCGAGTCGGACGCGGTGGGCGCCACGGCCCTCGCCGACGTCACCGCCCTCGCCGAGCGCTGCCTCCTGGCCGCGCTGCCCGACGCGCTGCCCGTGGTGATGCGGGTCCTCGCCGACCGCGCGGCACTCGACGCCGACGTCGGCCATCTCGCCCAGGCCCTGCCCGCGCTGGTCCGCTCGCTGCGCTACGGAGACGTACGCGGCACCGACACCGGCGCGCTCACCGAGGTCGCGGCCGGCCTGGCCGAACGCGTCTTCGTCGGCCTGGCGCCCGCCTGCGCCGGCCTCGACGCGGACGGCGCGGCCGAGATGCGCACGCATGTGGACGCGGTGCACGGTGCGGTGGGCCTGCTCGACGACGAACGGCACGCGAAGGCCGATTCGGCCACCGCCCTGCCTCAGTCCGCGACCGACGGCATACGAGCCCGCTGGTACACCGTTCTGCACACCCTCGGCACCCGGGACACCGTGCCCGGCGTGATCCGCGGGCGGGCGGTGCGACTGCTCCTGGACGAAGGGGAGTTGAGCCAGGACGAAGCCGGGCGCCTGATGGGTCTCGCCCTCTCGGTGGGCACCCCGCCGGCCGAGGCGGCCGCGTGGATCGACGGCTTCGTCGGCGGCGGGTCCGGCGGCATGCTCCTCGTCCACGACGAGCGGCTGCTCGGTCTGGTCGACGCCTGGCTCACCTCCGTGCCCGATACGGCGTTCACGGATGTGCTGCCCCTGCTGCGCCGCACCTTCTCGGCGTACGAACCGGGCGTACGGCGCACCCTCGGCGAACTGGTCCGCAGGGGCCCGGCCGCGCAGCCCGCCGTGACCGCGGCGGTCGGCGTGCCCGGGTTCGCGGACGCACTGGACGAGGAACGGGCGGCGGCCGTCCTGCCCGTGGTCCGGCTGCTGCTCGGCCTGGACGTATCCCCTGAGGACTCGGACGCACTTGCGGAGGCTGCCGGATGACCACCCCCACCTCGCCCGCCACCCCTACCACCCCAACCATCCCCGCCACCCCAACCACCCCCACTCCGCCCACCTCGCCCGAGGCCGAGCGTCTGCGCCGCTGGCGCATGGTCCTCGGCGGGCAGGAGGCCGACGGCACCGGCTGCGAACTGTCGGGCCGGGACGCCGCGATGGACTCCGCGCTCGAATCCCTCTACGGCAAGCGGGGCGGAGCCGGCGGCACGAGCCGTGACCGTTCCGCCGGGCTCGGCGCCTCGGCGCCCTCCGTGGCGCGCTGGCTCGGGGACATCCGCACGTACTTCCCGTCCTCCGTCGTGCAGGTCATGCAGCGCGACGCCATCGACCGCCTCGGCCTGTCCACGCTGCTGCTCGAACCGGAGATGCTCGAAGCCATCGAGCCCGACGTCCACCTCGTCGGCACGCTGCTCTCGCTCAACAAGGCGATGCCCGAGACGACCAAGGAGACGGCAAGGGCCGTGGTCCGCAAGGTCGTCGAGGACCTGGAGAAGCGCCTGGCCACCCGCACCCGGGCCACCCTCACCGGAGCTCTCGACCGCAGCGCGAAGATCAACCGCCCGCGCCACCACGACATCGACTGGAACCGCACCATCGCGGCCAACCTCAAGAACTACCTGCCCGAGCACCGGACTGTCGTCCCCGAGCGCCTCATCGGCTACGGGCGGGCCGCGCAGTCCGTGAAGAAGGAGGTCATCCTCTGCATCGACCAGTCCGGGTCGATGGCCGCCTCCGTCGTCTACGCCTCGGTCTTCGGCGCGGTCCTCGCCTCGATGCGCTCGATCAGCACCCGCCTCGTCGTCTTCGACACGGCGGTCGTCGATCTCACCGATCAACTCGACGATCCGGTCGACGTGCTGTTCGGCACCCAGCTCGGCGGCGGCACCGACATCAACCGCGCCCTCGCCTACTGCCAGTCGCAGATCACCCGCCCCGCCGACACCGTGGTCGTCCTCATCTCGGACCTCTACGAGGGCGGGATACGCAACGAGATGCTCAAGCGGGTCGCGGCGATGAAAG
Organism: Streptomyces sp. N35; assembly: GCF_016464295.1. NCBI lineage: Bacteria > Bacillati > Actinomycetota > Actinomycetes > Kitasatosporales > Streptomycetaceae > Streptomyces > Streptomyces sp. N35. Next base: position 61,550 of record NZ_JAEIMH010000056.1, read on the forward strand.
CCTCGGGCGTGCAGTTCGTGACGCTGCTCGCGCTCTCCGACGAGGGAGCGCCCGCGTACGACCGCGAGCACGCCGCGGCCCTCGCCGGCCTGGGCGCTCCCGCCTTCGCCTGCACGCCCGATCTGTTCCCCGACGTGATGGCGGCGGCGATCGAGAAGCGCCCACTGCCCATACCGGACAAGGAGCCCCATCAGTAACAGGGGGCTTGCGTAACCCCAGTTGTCGCGTGCGAGGATCGGCGGGCTTGCTGGAGTGAGCGGTTCCGCCCCCCACGGACCCCGGACCTCACCCGGCCGGCGCGTCGGCCCCCGGTCGGCGTCGCACCCGGGCACCCACCACCCCACGACATGGAGCCCCGTTGACCCACGCGGCCACGCTGCCCCCAGCCGTCCGGCGCCTCATGCGCCCGACGGCGGTGCGGCGCGGGCTGCAACTGCTCCTGCTGCTCGGCGCGTTCCTCGTGCTCGGGCTGCTGTGCGGCGAGCGGGCCGGGGCTGCGGAGCAGGACACGGATCCCGTGGCCTCTGCCGTCTCCGTGACGCAGACGGCCACCGACCCACTGAGGGAGACGGTCTCGGAGCCGGTACGCGAGGTCTCCGAGCCGGTACGGGAGACGGTCTCCGCGCCGGTACGCGGTGCCGCCGAGCCGGTACGAGGGGCCGCCGAGCCCGTACAGGAGACGGTCACCGAACCGGTGCGTCAGGTCGCCGAGACCACGCGAGAGGTCACGGCACCCGTACGAGATGCTGCTGCGCCTGTACGGGAGGTCGGCGACTCCACCCGTGAGGCCGCCGCGCCCGTACGGGAAGCAGCCGAGCCAGTACGGGAAGCAGCCGAGCCCCTGCGCGAAGCCGCCGCACCCGCACGCGAGGCGGCCGAGCCGGTACGGGACATCACGGCGCCCGTCCGCGAGGTCGCGGCGCCCGTCCGCGAGGTCATGGCGCCCGTCCGTTCTGTCGTCCGGTCCGTGCAGGAGCCGGTCCAGCAGCTCACCCTGCCCGTGGCCGACGGGGTCGGCCGGACCGTCGAGGCCGTGACAGGGCTGCTCGAACCGGTCGGGTTGCCCCAGCCGGGGCTCCCCTATGTCCCGTGGCCCGCAGGGCCGGGCGATGCGGAGGGAGCCCAGGGGCAGGACCCGTCGGCCTCCGCGTCCGCGCCGGCCGGCACGGCGGATCAGACGCGTCCGGACGCTGCCCACCGGCCCGCTTTCGCGGGCACGGACGGCAACACCGGCCAGGCGGCCGGACCGTCCGCCCACCCCGTGGCCCAACTGCCGCTCCCCGAGCTTCCGTCGGGCCCCGCGCACCTCCCGGCTCCCGGCGCACCCCAGGGCCTCGGCGCCCACAGCACCGCCGAGTCCAGCACCCAGCGCCACGGTGACGCACAGCCCGCCACCCTCCCGGACGGTCACCTGGGTGTGCCGTTGTCCGGCGGCAAGGGTGCCTCCACCTCGTACGACCGGATCCGCGACCGGCATCGCGACATCCTCGAATTCCCCGGCTAGGGCAGGCCTTTCCCCCGCCTGTAGACCTGCCGCGCGGGGGCGGGACAGGTCTGCCCGCCGCGAAGGAGCCGTGAACGGCCCCTTCGTACCCTCGAATTCGAAGGATCCGACCCAGCAATGAGCAAGCACAAGAAGCAGAGCGCCGCGTCCGTCAACGGACGGAAGATCCGCAGCTCCCTCGTCATAACCGCCGCCGGCGCCACCGGCATGATCGGAATCGGTGCCGCCAACGCGAGCGCCGCCGAGCTGCCGGCCACCGCGCCGGTCAGCACCCCCGACGTGGACGTCGTCACCGGCGCCCTCGACCAGGTCCGCGACAAGGCGTCCGGCGCCGGGGCCGAGGAGGCCGTGGGCCAGGCCAAGGCGGCCGCGGCCACCACCGCGGCCAAGGCCGAGACCGCCGCGGGCGACGTCAAGGACATTGAGGGCGCGGCCGACCGCGTCCAGGCCGCCGCCGACCAGGCCAAGGGCGCCGCATCCCAGCTCCCGTCGGCCGAACTGCCCACGGGCCAGCTCCCGTCGGCGGACCTCCCGACCGGCCAGCTCCCGTCGGCCGACCTCCCCACCGGCCAGCTCCCGACCGGCCAGCTCCCGTCCGCCGACCTCCCCACCACCGACCTCCCGTCGGCCGAACTGCCCACCCAACTCCCCGCCCCCGAAGCCGAGATCGACTACCTCTTCGGCCCGCTCGCGGACTTCGCCCCCCAGGCAGTCCTCGCGCAGGCCCCCGCCCAGGCACAGGGTGCCCTCGCCGCGGCCAACCCGGTCGTCGCCGAGACCACCGCCTCCGTGCTCCCGCCCCTCGCCGCGACCGCCGTCGACTCGGTGCTCCCGGTGGTGGGTCAGGCCCTCGCCGACGCCGGGACGCGGGTGGACGGCGCGGGCGGGGACGTCACGCCGTTCGCGCAGGGTGTCACCGACGAGGTGCAGCCCTTCGCCGGCGGTGTCGTCGAGGACGTACGGCCGGTCGCCGACGTCGTCGTCTCCGAGGTGCAGCCGCTGGTCCAGGACGTCGGCACCGCCGCGGCCGGTCTCGCCACCGGCGTCGGCGGCGGCGCGGGCGGCCTGAAGTCGGGTCGGAGCCATGTCGGTCTGTGGGCC
>NZ_JAEIMH010000056.1:64164-64535 GCF_016464295.1 Streptomyces sp. N35
GTTCCCTCCCAAGGCCCGCTTGGCCCCCGACTGGAGGACGTCCGGCCGCCCGCCGACGTCGCCGTCTCCGAGGTGCAGCCGCTGGTCCAGGACGTCGGCACCGCCGCGACCGGTCTCGCCACCGGCGTCGGCGGCGACGCGGACGGCCTGGCGCGCGGCGTCACCTCCGAGGTCGCCCCGCTGGCCCAGGGCGTCACGGACACCGTCCGCACCGACGCCGGACCGCTGCTCCAGAACGCCGCATCCGGCGCCCAGGGCACGGCGTCCGCGGTGGCGCCGGGCTTCGCGGCCGGCATCTGGCCGCAGGGCCGAGGGCGGGTGGGGCCCCCCCCCCCCCGCCCCCGCCCCGGGCGGCCACCCCCGCCCCCCCC
>NZ_JAEIMH010000057.1:0-43969 GCF_016464295.1 Streptomyces sp. N35
TGGGCGGCGGCCCGGGAGCAGTGCCAGTCCGGCCGCCCGCCCCCGGCCGCCCGGGGTCCGGGCCGTGGCCGCGGCGGCCCCCAGATCGTCGGCGAGGCGGGCGTCGATGTCGTCGGTGGCGAGGGCCAGGTGCCGGGTCGCCGCGACGGGGTCGGTGACCGCGCCGGCCAGCGACCGGTGGGCCGCCGCACGGTCGGCCCAGCTGCTGTCGTCGGTCAGCTGGGACGCGAACACCTCCGCGGTGAAACGGAGTTCGTTCCCCTCGGCGGTGACCAGTCCGGCGCGGGCCGCCGCGCGCACCTCCTCCGCCACGTCCCGTCCCGCACTGCGCCGCAGCAGGGCGTGCGTGGGACGGTCGGCGAGCGCGGCGGTCAGGAGCACCCGCCGCACGGGCGGTCCCACATCGTCGAGGCGGCGGCGCGCCATGGCATGGACCCGCTCGGGTACGGGGAGTTCGTCCAGGGGATGGGGCGGCCGGGGCAGTGCGGCCACGGCGCGGGCGATGTCCATCGTGATCCGCGGGTTCCCGCCGCCGCAGCGGTGCACGCGCCCGGCGAGGCGCGCGGGGAGCCCCTCTCCGGTGAGCAGCGCGGCCACTTCGTCCACGGCGAGCGGGGACGGAGTGAACTGCGGGGCCCCGTAAAGGAACTCGGGTGCTCCGCCCATGTCCGGGCAGGCCGCCACCACCGCCGTCGGCAGAGCTTGGACACACGCCAGGGCCGCGGCGCTGGCGGGATCCGCCCAGTGGACGTCATCGAGGACGATCAGCGCGGGAGCGGCCGCCTTCAGCACGGCGCCGAGAGCGAGCCGGATCCCCAGCGGATCGGGCCCGCCGTCGGACGCCGCCTCATGGCGCAGGACCTGCTGGACTGCGTCCCGCTGGGGAGTGGGCAGGCGCTCGAGGTGGCGTCGCTCGACGCTGAGAAGCAGATCGGCCACGAGCGCGAACGGGACGCCTTGGTCCGGGAGTTGAGAACGCAGCCGGTGGACCGTGCCACCCCGGGCGGTGGCCCGTTCGGCCAGCGCGTCCAGGAGAGCGCTCTTGCCGATGCCCGGTGGGCCGGTGACGACGAGGGCCCCTTCGCGGCCCAGCTCGGCCTCGGCCCGGGCGATACGCGGGCTTCCCGCTCTGTCCATACGGCGCCCCTCCCACAGCCGACCGGCACGGGGAGCGTACGCCCGCGCTGGGCAAGGCCGCCCGGACATCGACCGGAACGGTCGCGCCCGGCAAGGCGCCCGGACATCAACCAGACCAGCCGCGCAAGGAGAAGCCCCCGGACATCAACCCGACCGGCCGCGAACGGCGAAGCCCCCGAACATCAACCCGCCCAGCCACACTCGACAAAGCCGCCCGAACATCAACCCGCCCAGCCACACTCGACAAAGCCGCCCGAACATCACCCCGACCGCCCGATAGGCAGCCACCCCGGGCCGACAGGGTTCCCCCTGAAGGCGGCGGTCAGCCGGGCAGCAGACCGGTCACCTCGCCGACCGGCGTGACCTGGCCCGCGTCGGGAGCCTCGACAGCGACCGGCTTCGCCAGGGCGGCGTAATCCGTGGTCACCGTGGAGGTGATGTCCTGCATGGTCATCCTCAGCACGCTGCGCACCACACGGCCCCGGCCGTCGATCCACACATCGGCGAAAACCGGGAAGTCGTCCCCGAGCAGCTCCCGCGCCTTGCCCATCTGGCCACGCAACCGCTCGCTGCCCCGCAGAGTCACCGTCTCGTGGTCCAGGACACCGGCGTAGCGGACGGCCTCGACACCGCGGATCTTCTCCTCGCCCTCCGCGCTGACCTCCTTCATGCGGTCCAGCTGGGCCAGGACATGCTCGGGGTCGTTGAGCGGGGCGCGCAGCACGTGGTTCGCGTGGACGTCGGAGCGCCCGATGACGCCCCAACGGTCGGGCTCCAGACCGTCGACGGGCTTCAGGTAGACCTTCCCGCCGATGAACATCTGGTCCACGTGAGCGATATCGACACCGGACAGGTCGGCCGCGAGCCGCCCACGGTCGGCACCGAAGTCGAAGGCACCCTGGACGGTGAGCTTGTAGGTGCGCTCGGCGTCGCCGAGCTCCATGACCTGGTCGATACCGGCTGCGCCCCGGCCCAGTTGGTCGATCGCCTTCCGTACCCGGTCGGTGGCTGTCGGCCCGCCGCTCTTGTCCGTCCCGCCGCCCTCGGTCCCGGCCGCCGGTCCCCCTGCGGAGCAGCCTGCGCACAGTATGAGGGCGGCCGCGGCCAGGGCGAGTTGTCGACGCATGGGGACTCCACGAGCAGCGGTCGGCTGAACGCCCGGCCGAAATCCGGCCGGGCGGGACACCAGACCCTAGCCGAGGCCCGCTGCCGGCTCCGCTGAATTTCCGGGCGCGGCTGAGAGCCCCGACCGCGTCCGGAAGCGGCGCCCCTCCCCCGCCGTTTCGAGGGGGAAGAGCGCCGTGAACTCCCTTACGGTGCCTGCAGATCCACCAGCTCGGCCACCGTCTCCTGATGCGCCCCCGCCGCCCCCAGAGCGATCGAGTCCGACTTCGCGCGCTTCAGGTAGAGGTGGATCGGGTGCTCCCAGGTCATCCCGATGCCGCCGTGCAGCTGCAGCGCCTCCTCGGCCGCGTGCACCGCGACCGGCGCGCAGTACGCCTGGGCCAGCGCGGCCGCGAGCGGGGCCTCGTCCGAGCCCGACGCCAGTGCGTCGGCGGCGTTGCGGGCCGCGGCACGGGCGTGGACGGTTTCCAGCCACAGCTCCGCGAGGCGGTGCTTGAGGGACTGGAAGGAGCCGACCGAGCGGTTGAACTGCTTGCGGGTCTTCAGATACGCGACCGTCTCCGTCAAGCACCATTCCGCGAGGCCGAGTTGCTCGGACGCGAGCAGTGCCGCGCCCGCCGTGAGACCTCGGCGCACGGCCGCCGAGGCGTCCGCGCCGACGAGCCGGCCTGGGGCGGATTCCAGGGTGACCGTCGCGAGCGGGCGGGTCAGGTCGAGGGGGGTCTGCGAGGTGATGCGTACCCCGTCCGCCGTGGTGTCGACGGCGTACAGACCGCCCGCCGTCGGCACCAGGAGCACATCGGCCGCGGTCGCGTCCGCCACCGCGCCGACGCGTCCGGTCAGCTTTCCGTCCACCTCCGCGACCTGCGCGTACGAAGAGGAAGGCGCCGTGGAGAGCGGCAGGGCGAGCACGCCGATGGAACGGCCCGAGGCGAGCGCCGTCAGGAGCTCATCGGCGGCACCCGGGCCGCAGCCGAGCAGGGTCTCCGTGGCGATCACGGCGCTGGTGAGATACGGGACCGGCGCGACGAAGCGGCCCAACTCCTCCAGAACCACGGCCGCTTCACGATGCGTGGCGCCCTGCCCGCCGAGGGACTCGGGGATCAGCAGTCCGGCCAGCCCCATGTCCGCGGCGAGGGTCTTCCACAGATCGTGATCGTGCGGCTGGTCGGTCTCGGCGCGCGCGATGACCTGCGCGGCCTCGCAGCGGTCGGTCAGCAACGAGCGCACCGCCGAACGGAGTTCGCCCTCGGTCTCCGAGTACAGCAGATCGCGCGTTGTCGTCATCGGGCGAGGTCCTTCCAGGCGATGTCCTTGTCGGTACGCGGTTCGGAGGGCAGCCCGAGCACGCGCTCGGCGACGATGTTGAGCAGCACCTCGCTGGTGCCGCCTTCGATGCTGTTGCCCTTGGAGCGCAGATAGCGGTAGCCGGCCTCGCGGCCCACGAAGTCGACGATGTCCGGGCGGCGCATCGTCCAGTCGTCGTACAACAGGCCCACGTCGCCCAGCAGTTCCACCTCCAGGCCGCTGATCTCCTGGTTGAGGCGGGCGAAGGTGAGCTTCATGCCCGAGCCCTCGGGCCCGGGGTGCCCGGCCACGAGCTGCTGGCGCAGCCGTTCACCGCTGAGCCGGGCGATTTCGGCCTCGATCCACAGCCGGACCAGGCGCTGGTGCAGATCGCGGGTGCGCAGCTCGGGACGCTCGCGCCAGGCGGCGGAGACGGGGCCGATCATGCCGCCCTCGCGCGGCAGCCGCATGCCGCCGATGGCGACGCGCTCGTTCATCAGCGTGGTCTGGGCGACCTTCCAGCCGTCGCCGACCTCGCCGAGCCGGTGGGCGTCGGGGATCCGCACGTCGGTGAGGAACACCTCGTTGAACTCGGCCTCACCGGTGATCTGCCGCAGCGGCCGGACCTCGACCCCCGGGTCGGTCATATCGCACACGAAGTATGTGATGCCGCGGTGCTTGGGCAGGTCAGGGTCGGTGCGGGCGATCAGGATCGCCCAGCGCGCGTTGTGCGCGTTCGACGTCCACACCTTCTGCCCGGTCACAATCCATGCATCACCGTCGCGCACGGCGCGCGTGCCGAGCGCCGCGAGGTCGGAGCCGGCGCCCGGCTCGCTGAACAGCTGGCACCAGACCTCCTCACCGCGCCACAGCGGCCCGAGGAAGCGCTGCTTCTGCTCGTCGGTGCCGAACGCGAGGACCGTCGGCGCGGCCATCCCGAGCCCGATGCCGATCCGCCGCGGATCGTTGTCGGGCGCGCCCGCGGCCTCCAGCTCGGCGTCGACCACGGCCTGCAGCGAGCGCGGCGCGCCGAGGCCGCCGAGGCCCTCGGGGTAGTGCACCCAGGCGAGCCCGGCATCGAAGCGGGCCTTGAGGAAGTCCTCCCGCGAGGTGGTGGCCGGCGGATACGACGCGAGCAACTCGCGTGTCCTGGTGGCGAGTTCGACAGCGTCCGTCACGCCTGCGCCCCTTCCGGTACGACGGCCACGCGGCCGGTGGTGACCCCGTCGGCAACCCGCTGTACGGCCTGGGCCGCCCCGGAGAGCGGCACTCGCTCGCTGATCAGCGGCTTGATCGAGCCCTTGGCGGCCAGTTCGGTGAGTTGTTCGTGGCAACGGAGCACCGCCGCCGGGTCCTTGGTGTTGTACAGGCCCCAGTGCAGGCCCATGATCGAGTAGTTCTTGATCAGCGCGTGGTTGAGTCCCGGCGCCGGTACGACACCGCTCGCGAAGCCGATGAGGACGATCCGCCCCTCGAAGGCCACGCACTTCGCGGACTGCGTGTACGCGTCGCCGCCCACCGGGTCGTAGACCACGTCCGCACCGCGGCCGCCCGTGGCCTCCTTGACAGCGGCGATCACATCCTCGCCGCGACGGTCGATCACCACATCGCAGCCGAGCTCGTCGGCGACGCGCGCCTTGTCGGGCCCGCCGACGACTCCGATCACCCGCGCGCCGGCGGCCTTGCCGAGCTGCACGGCCGCGCTGCCGACACCGCCGGCGGCCGCGTGCACGAGCAGCGTCTCGCCCGCCTGGAGACGGGCCCTGCGGTGCAGGCCGAACCATCCGGTCTGATAACCGATGTGCAGCGCCGCCGCCTCGGCGTCGTCGAGCGCGTCGGGCGCGGCCAGCACGGCGGCCTTGTCCACCAACGCGTACTCGGCGAAACCGCCGTACGGCAGCGCGGGGTTGGCGATGATGCGCCGGCCGTCCTCGGTCTCGCCGCAGATCTCCACACCGGGCGTGAACGGCAGCGGCGGCCGCATCTGGTACTGCCCGCGGCACAGCAGGGCATCGGGGAAGTTGATGTTGGCGGCCCGCACCTTGACGAGCAGCTGCCCCTCGCCGGGGGTGGGCGTGGCCACCTCGTCGAGCCGCATCACCTCGCCCGGCTCACCGGTCTCGTGCACTCGCCATGCCTGCATGCGGGGCCTCCACAGAGGGGGTGAACAAGTCTCCCGCGCATACTAAGCGGTCGCTTGCCTCCTGGGAACGGCCCGGCCGAGACTTTCCGCGCACGCCCCGCCCTGAACCGGACTCCTCAACCCTCGGCGGCCCGCCGGGCTAACCCCCGGTGACCCGCGGAGCTAACCCTCAGCGGCCCGCTTGGGCTTGGCCCGCACATGCATCCGCTCCCCCTGCGGCCCGAACAGACTGAGCATCTCCACGGGCCCGTCCACCGCGTCGAACCAGTGCGGCACCCTCGTATCGAACTCGGCCGCCTCCCCCGGCCCGAGCACCACATCGTGGTGGGCCAGCTTCAGGCGCAGCTTCCCGGAGATGATGTACAGCCACTCGTACCCCTCATGGGTGCGCTGTTCGGCGTGCTCGTGCTTCGGGTCCGGGGCCCCGATGATGACCTTGTACGCCTGCAGCCCGCCGGGCTGGCCGCCGAGCGACAGATGCGTCCGGTTGTTGCGCACGATCGGCTTCGAGCGCACCCGCGGGTCACCCACCTCCGGCGCTCCGACGAGTTCGTCGAGCGGCACCTGGTGCGCACGGGCGATCGGAAGCAGCAGCTCCAGGCTCGGCTTGCGATGGCCGGACTCCAGCCGCGACAACGTGCTCACCGAGATGCCCGTGGCCTCGGAGAGCCCGGCCAGCGTGGACCCCCGGTCCTTGCGGATACCGCGCAGCCGCGCCCCGACCTCGGCCAGGACCGCGTCCATCTCCTCTGCACCCTCGTGTTCGGCCATCGCCGCCTCCCTCCAGCTTTTGCGGTTACGGCAACATCGCTTGCCCATTCTGCCGTACTCGCCCAATGCTTGCAGCGGAGGTGGTCACCGTGACCCGAAGCACCGAGGCACAGCGGCAGTCGTACGACGTGGTGGTCGTCGGAGGCGGAACGGCGGGCCTGAGCGCGGCGCTCGGCCTGGGACGCAGCCGGCGCAGCGTCTTGGTGATCGATGCGGGCGAACCGCGCAACGCCCCCGCAGACCACATGCACGGCTATCTGTCCCGGGACGGCATGCCGCCCGCCGAATTCCTGGCGGTCGGTCGTGCCGAAGTGGAGTCCTACGGCGGGGAGATCATCTCCGGACGGGTGGAGAAGGTGGCGCCGGACACCGCCGGCGAGGCCGATGTGAGACTGACCGACGGTTCGGTGGTGCACGGGCGGCGCGTGGTGATCGCCACCGGCCTGGTCGACGAACTCCCGGACATTCCCGGGCTCGCCGGCCGCTGGGGCCGCGATGTGCTCCACTGCCCGTACTGCCACGGCTATGAGGTGCGCGACCAGGCCTTCGGTGTCATCGCCCGGCCCGAGATGGGGGCCCACCAAGCGCTTCTCGTCACCCAGTGGTCGAAGGATGTGACGCTGTTCCTGCACCAGGTCCAGGAGCTCCCCGACGAGCAGTGGCAGCAGCTGGCTGCGGCGGGTGTACGGGTGGTGACCGGCGAGGTGGCCGAAGTCGTGGTCGAGGACGACCGGTTGACGGGGGTGCGTCTGGCGAGCGGCGAGTTCTTCGCCCGGGATGTGCTGTTCACCGCGACACGGCCCGTGGCACGCACCGAGATGCTGCCGGAGCTGACGGGGGACGCGGTCAAGCAGACCCCGTTCGGACCGTTCCCCGCCGTGGACGAGGCGGGCCGCAGCGGGCTGCCGGGCATCTGGATCGTGGGCAATGCGATGGGTCCGGCCGAGATGGTGGTGAACTCGGCGAGCGCCGGCTACCGCGCCGGCACCCTGATCAACGCGGAGCTCGTCTTCGCCGATCTGGCCCGCGCGGCCGAGGAACGGCGGGCGGGCGTGTTCACGTCCGAGGCCGAGCGCGAGGTCGCCGAGCTCACGCCGGCCGGGCGCAGGCACGGACTCGGCTGACGGTACGGCTCGGCTCGGCTCGGTTGACGGTACGGCTCGGCTGACGGTCACAGGGTGTACAGGATGCAAGGGGCGGGCCGCGGCTATGGAGCTTTGCGGCCCGCCCGTGTATCGATGCGGCCATGACGGACGCAGCATCCCCTGAACTGCCCGGCCTGCCCGGCCTGCCCGGCCTGCCCGCGCCTCCCGCGCTCGGCGCGAGTGCGCTGCCCCCTGGCACGTATGACGGTGTGACCGTCCTGGTCACCGGCGGCGGTACGGGCCTCGGCAAGGCGATCGCCGCCGAATTCGCCCGGCTCGGTGCCGACTTGGTGATCGCCAGCCGCAAGGCCGAACACCTCAAGGCAGCCGAGGACGAGCTGGCGGGAGTCGGCGGCCGGATCCTGACCGCCGAGTGCGACATCCGCGACCCCGATCGCATCGCCGAAGTCTTCGATCAGGCCGAGGGGTTCGGCGGACTCCCCCAGGTCCTCGTCAACAACGCGGCGGCCAACTTCCCCGTCCCCGCCGAGGACATGTCACCGAACGCCTGGCGCACGGTCGTCGACATCACGCTCAACGGCACGTACTTCATGGCCCGCGAGTTCGGCCGCCGCCACCTCGCCACCGGTACGCCGGGCTCGATCGTCAACGTCGGCGCCTCGTACGCCTGGACCGGCGGCCCCGGTTACGCGCACAGCGCCGCGGCCAAGGCCGGCGTGAAGAACCTGGTCGAGACCCTCGCCGTCGAGTGGGGGCCGTACGGAATCCAGGTCAACGGCCTCGTACCGGGGCTGATGCCGCACGAGGACATGACCGCCGACATCCGCGCGAACCTCGACCGCGTACGGGCGGCGGACCTCCGCCAGCCCGCGCTTCGGGTCGGCGCACCGCGCGAGCTCGGCTGGGCGGCGACCTTCCTGGCCTCCCCGTACGCCCGGTTCATCAGCGGACACACGCTGGTGGTGGACGGCGCGAACTGGCAGCGGCGTGATCTGGTGACACCCGAAGTGGTGCCGATACGGAGCCAGTTGGGGCGGGGCCCGTTCACCACCTGAACGACTTCGACGCCCGGGGGTCTGCCGGTGATCGCGTCCGGGCGGTGCCGGATCACGTCCGCCGCACACCGTCGATGAGCGCCCAACAATCCGTCGGGAAAAGGGCGGTCCGCGGTGGACGAGCCGGCCGGCCACCCGCACCCAGGGCCTGATCCACAAGACAGGCCCTACCCGCCCGCTCGTACGATCCCCGCCAGGGCGCGCTCGGCGAGGGCCACGATCGTCAGGGAGGGGTTGGCGCCGGCCGCGTTGCCGGGGAGCAGCGCGCCGTCCACGACGTACAGGCCCTCGAGTCCGCGCACCCGCCCCTCCAGATCCGTCACCTCGCCGATCGCACAGCCGCCCAGCGGATGTGCCGTGAACAGCGAGGGGCCGGGCGCGGGCACCGGGATCCAGCCCGGGGATGCCGCGGCGATACGGGCGGTGGCGGCGTGCGCGGCTCGCTGGGCGGCGGCCGACTGCTGGGCCGACCAGCCGGTCAGCCGGACGGCGCGCGCGTCGGCGTCGTAGCGGAAGGTGCCCCGGTGGTCGGTGTCGACGGTCATCGCGATGGTCAGGCACAACGGTGCCCCGATGGTCGGCGGGAGATGCCCGCATTCGAGGGTGAGGGGCAGCTCGTAGGCCTCCCGCACTCTGGCCATGGCGGCGATCGGCATCCCCTGCCGGGTGCCGGCGTCCTCGCTCGGCAGGGCGCAGGCGGTGATCTGATCGCCGTTGTCCCCGAAGCCGCTGCCCACCGCGGCGGGCAGATCCGCCAGTGCTCCGGTGTCCCGGGCGGCGACAAGGAGCCGGTTGGTGCCCACCGTGCCGGCCGCGAGAAACAGCAGCTCACAGGTGACTTCCTCGGAGGCGAGCAGCGCGCCGTCCGGTGCGAGCCGGCGCACGTGCAGCGTGTAGCCGCCGCGCGCCCGTTCGATGGCGGCGACCTCGTGGCGGGCCCTCAACTGGACGTTCCCGGTGGCCAGTGCGGCGGGCAGGTAAGTGTGGCGCAACGTGCGTTTGGCTCCCGTCGCGGCCGCGCCCGTGGTGTCACCGGCGATGGCGACGGCCCGGGTACGGCCCGCGAGTTCCTCGCGTACGGCCCGCCAGTCGAAGACGGAGCCCACCGGACCGGCGGTGAAACCGGCCCGCCGCACCCCCGCCGACCAGGCACGGGCATGGGTGTACGGGTCCGCGCCGATCACATCCGCCGGCATGTCGGAGACCTTGAGCATGCGCCGAGCCCGCGGGAACCAGATGCGGGTGAGTTCGTCGTAACGCAGACCCCGCGGGTACAGCCGCTCGAAGTGCGGCTGCTCAGGAGCGACGCTCGCGCCGAAGTAGGAGATCGACCCGCCGCCGACCGTGGCCCCGGTGACGATGTCGAGGCCCGCCTCGTAGTGGTGCTCGGTCCCTTCGCCCACCGGCACCTCCCCGCCCCGCTCGAGGACCAGCGTGTCCACCCCGGCCCGTCCAAGGCGCAGCGCCGCCACGGCGCCGCCGAACCCGGAGCCGATCACCACGGCACGGAAGTGCGTACGGCGTGCGGTCGCGGCGGCGGCGCGGTCGGAGGCGGGGAGCACGGCCGCGGCGAGTGCGGCAAGCGTGCCGCCGGCGGCCAGACCGAAGAGGTCGCGGCGTCCGTACGGACGAAGAGAGGCAGGTGACATACGTCCGCTCCGAGTCGGGCGGACCCGCCGGCAGCGGGCCGCGGATGCGGACGAAAGGTAACAACCTACTTGCCTTCGAACTCCGCGGCCCGCCGTGCCGCCTTCGCCGTATACCCCTCCCGCGAGTCCTCGGAGGTGAGGGTGAGCGCCGCCGCGAACGCCGTACGTTCCAGCGCCTCGGGCAGGCCCGCATCCGCGAAGAGGTCGATATCGCGCTTGATGCCCTGGACGGCGAGCGGCGCATTCGCCGCGATCTCCGCGGCGAGGGACCGTGCCGTCTTCTCCAACTCGTCGAGCGGGGTGACCATTTGAAGCAGCCGCAGCCGCTCCGCCGTCGCCGCGTCGATCCGCCGGCCGGTCAGCGCGAGGAACTTGGCCCATCCCGCGCCCGCGTCCCGCGCGATCCGCAGGTCACCGCCCGCGTCGACCGCAACACCGATCTGCGCCTCGGGCAGTGCGAACACCGCGTCCTGCGCGGCCACGCGGATGTCGGCCATGAGGGCGAGCTCGAAGCCGAAGCCCAGGCAGTAGCCCTGGACAGCGGCGACGACCGGCTGCGGAAGCCCGGCGAACACCCGCATCCGCTCATGCACCCAGCGGATGCCCTCGTAGTAGTTACGGGTGCGTTCGGAGCCGGAGCGTCCGGTGATCGCTCCGCCGGGCGCCGTGACATCGATGCCCGCGCAGAAGGCACGGCCCTCGGCGCGCAGCAGCACGGCCCTGATGGAGTCGTCGAAGCGGATCCGGTCGGCGAACAGGCCGAGTTGGCGGGTGGACTCCCAGCTCCAGGCATTGAGCTTGTCGGGGCGGCAGAGCGTGAGAATGCCGAGCCCGTCCTCGATGTCGAGGCGCAGCCGCTCCTCGCCCTCGGCGATCTCCGTACTGGTGGTGTCGATCATCCGCGCCCCCTACCGTTTCTGACGTCGCGTCAGGGTAGGGGGCGGGACCCGCACTATGAAGAGCCGAGCCCGCAAAGGGCCCGGCTCTGGCGAGAACCCTCTCAGCGCTCGTACACGTGGAAGCCGATCGCGGGCTTCCCGCCGAACCGGTCGCCGACGAAGCCGCTGGTCATTGTGATGATGCCGCGCGCGTACGCCTCCGGGTCCTCGTCGGTCAACGCCTCGATGTACGCGCGGTGTTCGAGCAGGGAGCTGACCGCGCGCTCGAAGCCGGGCTCCGCCGCGATGGCGTGGGTGGGGGTGTCGGAGCCCGCGATGGCGATCCACTTCACGCCGCCCCAGGGAGCGAGGCCCTGCTCACCGAGCTCCGGGAAGATCCAGCGGTTGCCCGCGTCGCCGACGGCGTCGATCGCCGCCTGGCCGACCGCCCGGTGGTCGGGCGTGTTGAGGAAGCGCCCGCCGAAGGACTCATGGTGGTTGAGGGTGATGACGAGTTCGGGCCTGTGCCGGCGGATGGCCGCGGCGATGTCACGGCGCAGGGCCGTGCCGTACTCGATCACCCCGTCCTTGTGGTCCAGGAACTCCACGGTCTCGACGCCGACGACGGCCGCGCTCGCCAGCTGCTCCTGCTCGCGCAGCGGGGCACACTTGTCGGGCTCCAGGGTGTCGATCCCCGCTTCACCGCGGGTCGCGAGCAGGTAGACCACCTCGCGTCCGGCGTCCGTCCACTGCGCGATCGCGCCCGCGCACCCGTACTCCAGGTCGTCAGGGTGGGCGACCACGGCGAGTGCGCGGTGCCAGTCCTCGGGCATGGGAGTCAGCTGTTCGGTCATGTCCGCCAATCTAACGGCCGCCACCGACAAGGGGCACCGGGCCTGCCGCGACGCGGACCGGCGGGACCGACCAGCCCGGTCAGGCTCCGGGCACGTAGAACTTCGTGGTCGCGTCCGCCATCTTCGCGGCGGTCTCCTCCGGTGCCCCGTACGCCACATGGGCCGCGCGCCAGGCCTCGCTGCTGGCCGTCATCAGTTCGCCGGCCTCGGCCGACTCGCTCCACGCCTGCGCCTCGGCGCGGTCGAAAGAGTCGCCCTGCGCGAGGTACCGCTCCAGGCCCACGAGGCCGAGATCCCAGCCGACGCCGGTGGCCCCGGGCCCGAACTGGTCCCAGAACTCCGCCGGCACGATCGCGATGTGCTCGAGTTCGAACCGCGTACGATCCTCGCCCTCGGGCGTGAGACGCACCTCGACCTCGCTGAAGCCGTCCTGCTGCGGCGGCCCGTAGATCCAGCTGACCCGCAGCAGGCGCGGCTGCTCGCAGCGCAGGATCTCGCCACCCGCGTTGCCCTCGAGCTGGTACGAGCCGCCGGGCTTGAACTCCCCCGTGACCGGCAGGAACCAGCGGCCGAGCCGCTCCGGATGGGTGCACGCCTCCCACACGTCCTCGACGTCGGCGTCGTAGATGCGGCTCAGCACGAGGGAACGGCCCTGACCCTTGGGGGTGTCGGCGTCGCGAACGGCGCGGTGCATGGCGTTGATGCTGTCGGCGATGTCAGTCATCGGAGCTCTCCGTGGTGGGGTGCGGTGCTGTGGTCTTCTGGTCACGCGTGCGCCTGGCCCGTCTGCCTCGCGCGAGCTCGGTGCCGAGGGCGTCGAGCCGCTGGTTCCAGAAGCCCCGGAACCGCTCGAGCCAGGCGTCGACCTCCTTCAGCGGCGCGGCGTCGACCGCGTACAGGCGCCGTGCGCCCTCGGCGCGCACGGTGGTGAATCCGCTCTCGCGCAGCACCCGCAGATGCTGCGACACGGCGGGCTGGGAGATCCCGAACTCCGCACGGATGATCGCGGTCACCTCACCCGAGGACTGCTCGCCTGCCGCGAGGAGCTCCAGGATGCGGCGCCGGACCGGGTCGCCCAGAACATCGAATGCGTGCACCTCCTCAGCGTGCCACCCATGGCTTATATAAGTCAACTCTTATACGAGGTCGGGGCCTCCCCCAGCGGTCGGCCGACGCGTACCCTGCACCCATCCGATGACCGACCGAGGAGGGGACACGATGCGTGTCGCTCTGTTCCTGACGTGCATCAACGACACGCTCTATCCCGACACCGGCCGTGCCGTGCTCAAACTCCTGAACAGGCTGGGCGTCGAGGTCGATTTCCCGATGGCGCAGACCTGTTGCGGGCAGGCCCACTACAACACCGGCTATCGCCATCAGACCGAGCCGCTGGCCCGGCATTACTCCGATGTCTTCGGCGAGTACGACGCGATTGTCACCCCGTCCGGCTCCTGCGGGGCCATGGTGCGTGAGCTGTATCCACGCCTTGGCGAGCGGGCCGCCGCGGAGGGGCGCGGCGATGAACTGTCGCGTGTGCTGGCCCCGGTGATCCCGAAGACCTATGAGCTCACCGAGTTCCTGGTCGATGTGCTCGGTGTGGTCGACGTCGGCGCCTACTACCCGCATCGGGTCACGTACCACCCGACCTGTCACGGCCTGCGCTCGCTCGGCCTGGGCGACCGCCCGCGACGGCTCCTCGAAGCGGTCAAGGGCCTGGAGTTGGTGGAGTTGCCGGGAGCCGAGGAGTGCTGCGGCTTCGGCGGCACGTTCGCCGTGAAGAACCCCGATGTGTCGGCGGCCATGGGCTTGGACAAGGTGCGCAACGCCGAGTCCACGGGGGCCGGTCGGCTGTGCGCTGCGGACAACTCCTGCCTGATGCATCTCGGCGGCACGATGAGCCGGTTGCGTACGGAGATCGAACCGGTGCACATCGCGGAGATCCTGGCGAGCACCGAGGACGGCACCGAGGGGGGTGCGGCATGAGCGGGACCTTCGTCGGCATGCCGGCCTTCCCCGAGGCCGCGCACGAAGCGGTCGCCGACCGGACGCTGCGGGCGAATCTGCGCCATGCCACGCACACCATCCGCGACAAGCGGGCCCGGGCCGTGACGGAGCTGGACGACTGGGCCGAGCTGCGCGAGGCGGGCAAGCGGATCAAGGACCATACGCTGCGCCATCTCGACACGTATCTGGTGCGGTTGGAGGAGGCCGTCGTACGGGCCGGGGGCACCGTCCACTGGGCGGTGGACGCGGACGAGGCCAACCGGATCGTGACCCGCCTCGTCCAGGAGACGGGTGAGCGCGAGGTGGTCAAGGTCAAGTCGATGGCCACGCAGGAGATCGGGCTCAACGAGGCTCTCGAAGAGGCGGGGATCCGCGCGTACGAGACGGACTTGGCCGAACTCATCGTGCAGCTGGGCAAGGACCGCCCTTCGCACATCCTGGTGCCGGCCATCCACCGCAACCGTGGCGAGATCCGCGCCATCTTCGAGAAGGAGATGGCCGACTGGGGCCGTCCCGCACCCGAGGGACTCGCCGACACCCCCGCCGAGCTGGCCGAGGCGGCGCGGCTGCATCTGCGGGAGAAGTTCCTGCGGGCCAAGGTGGGCGTCTCGGGCGCCAATTTCATGGTCGCCGAGACCGGCACGCTCGTGGTCCTCGAGTCCGAGGGCAACGGACGCATGTGCCTGACGCTGCCCGAGACCCTGATCTCGGTCGTCGGCATCGAGAAGATCGTGCCCACGTGGCGCGATCTGGAGGTCTTCCTGCAGACACTGCCGCGCTCCTCCACGGCCGAGCGGATGAACCCGTACACGTCGACGTGGACCGGCACTTCGGACAGCGACGGACCGCGGACCTTCCACCTCGTCCTGCTCGACAACGGCCGCACCGACACCCTCGCCGACGAGGTAGGCCGCCAGGCGCTGCGCTGCATCCGCTGCTCGGCCTGCCTCAACGTCTGCCCGGTGTACGAACGGGCCGGCGGCCATGCGTACGGGTCCGTCTATCCGGGTCCGATCGGCGCGATCCTCAGCCCCCAACTGCGCGGCATGGGAAGCGAGATCGACCAGTCGCTGCCGTACGCCTCCTCGCTCTGCGGGGCCTGTTACGAGGTGTGTCCGGTCGCGATCGACATCCCCGAGGTGCTCGTCCATCTGCGGGAGCGGGTCGCCGAAGGCGGTGAGGTGGTGCGCAACGGCGCGCGGATCACCGTGCGGCCCGCGAAGGGACATGCCGCCGAACGCGCGGCTATGCGGGCGGCGGCCTGGGCGTTCGGCAGGCCGGGTGTCCTGCGTACGGGCCAGCGCCTGGCGTCGCGCTCCCGCCGCCTGCATCCGCGCAGGCTCCCCGGTCCTGGCAAGGCCTGGGGCGCGAGCCGGGATCTGCCCGAGGTGCCGGCCGAGTCGTTCCGTGACTGGTGGCAACGCACGCAGGGCGGTTTGAGCGGCCAGGGCGGTCTGAGCGGTCAGGACGGCGAGACCGGCAAGGGAGAGGTCAAGTGAACAGCAGGGACCGGGTGTTGGCCCGGGTACGGCGGGCCATCGGCGACGCGTCCGACAGCGCGTCCTCCTCGTACGCGCAGGACGTACCCCGCGACTACCACGAGCAGCACGGCGCGCGCACCGCCGCCGAGACCACCGACCTGCTCGCCGAGAACCTCGCCGAGTACCGCGCGCTCGTCCACCGGGCGCAGGAGGCAGAGCTGCCCGCCCTGATCGCCCGGCTCCTCGCCGAACGCGAGGCGGACTCCGTGCTGGCACCGGCGGGTCTCCCGCGCCAGTGGCTGTCCGCCGTGGCCGCGCGCCTCGTCGAGGACAGCCAGGACAGCACCCCGCACGAGCTGGACCAGGTGTCGGCGGTCGTGACCGGCTGCGCCCTCGCCATCGCCGAGACCGGCACGCTCGTCCTCGACGGCTCCCCGGACCAGGGACGCCGGCGCATCACCCTGATCCCCGACCACCACATCTGCGTCGTACGGGTCCCCGAGCAGCTCGTCTCCTCCGTACCGCAGGCGCTGCCCCGGCTCGACCCCGGCCGGCCGCTGACCTGGATCTCCGGTCCGTCCGCGACCAGCGACATCGAGCTGGACCGGGTGGAGGGCGTGCACGGTCCCCGTACGCTCCAAGTGATCCTCGTGGAGTGAGCCCACCGTGCGGCCTCGTGGCATGAGCCCACCGTGCGGCCTCGTGGCATGAGCCCACCGTGCGGCCCGTCCCGGTGTGCGGCCCGCGACCCCCGCTCGTAGCGTGAGGGCATGATCCGGTTCGAGCGGGTGACCAAGCGGTACGCCGACGGCACCACGGCCGTGGACGATCTCTCCTTCGAGGTGGCCGAGGGCGAACTGGTGACGCTCGTCGGCCCCTCCGGCTGCGGCAAGACCACCACGATGATGATGGTCAACCGCCTGATCGAGCCCACCGCGGGGAAGATCTTCGTCGACGGCGAGGACATCTCCACGGTCGACCCGGTCAAGCTGCGGCGCCGGATCGGATACGTCATCCAGCAGGTCGGCCTGTTCCCGCACCGCACGATCCTCGACAACACCGCGACCGTCCCGGCCCTGGTCGGCTGGAAGCGCTCGAAGGCGAAGGCGCGTGCGGCGGAACTGCTCGACATGGTGGGCCTCGACCCGAAGAAGTACGGCTCCCGGTATCCCGATCAGCTCTCCGGCGGCCAGCGCCAGCGGGTCGGTGTGGCCCGGGCCCTGGCAGCGGATCCGCCGGTGCTTCTGATGGACGAACCGTTCGGCGCGGTGGACCCGGTGGTGCGCGAGCAGTTGCAGGACCAGTTCCTGCAGATGCAGCGCAATGTGCGCAAGACCGTGGTGATGGTCACGCATGACATCGAGGAGGCCGTGCGCCTCGGCGACCGGATCGCGGTCTACGGACAGGGCCGGATCGAGCAGTTCGACACTCCCGGCGCCGTGCTCGGCAACCCCGCGACGCCGTATGTGGCCGAGTTCGTGGGCGCCGACCGGGGGCTCAAGCGCCTGTCGGTCACCGAGATCGAGCCCGACGACCTGGAGGAACCGCCGCTCGCCCGGCTTGAGGAATCGGCCTCGGCCGCCGCGTCCAGGCTGCGCGCCGAGGGCGCCCGCTGGGCCGTCTGCCTCGACGAGGCGGGCGAACTGCACGGCTGGGCGGGCGGCGGCGGACTCCCGCTCCCGGGCGGCGCGCAGGGCGGGGGCCTCGCGCACCGGATGGACTCCTGGGTCCCCGTGGGCGCCCCGCTCAAGACCGCCTTCGGCGTGATGCTCCAGCACGACGCGGGCTGGGTCGCGGTCCTGGACGGCGCCCGTTTCCTCGGCGTCCTGACCCCGGCGAAGCTGCACGAGGCGCTGCGCCGGTCGGTGGACGCGGACGCGCTGGGCGTCGGGCGCGACGAGGTGGAGTTCGACTCGGTGGCGGACGCGTAACCGGACCACGCCCGCCTAGGCGTGTCTTTCGGATCGGGTCGGATCAGCCTGCGGCGTCTGGTGAAAGACGCGCGCTAGAGCAGCCCCTTCTCCTTCAGATACGCCTCCGCGACGTCCTCCGGAAGCCGCCGCCAGCTGTCCACCTGCTGGTTCATCGAGGCCAGATCCGCCGTGGTGAGCACGGTGTTGAGCTTGCCGAGCGCCGCCGCGACCTTCTCGCTGCCGGCCCGGGAGCGGTTCACCACGGGCACGATGTAGTCGGCGTTCTGCAGCTTCTTGTCGTCGGCGAGCAGCACCAGACCGAACTCGCCGAGCGTGGCGTCGGTGCTGGT
This sequence comes from Streptomyces sp. N35, assembly GCF_016464295.1. Taxonomy (NCBI): domain Bacteria; kingdom Bacillati; phylum Actinomycetota; class Actinomycetes; order Kitasatosporales; family Streptomycetaceae; genus Streptomyces; species Streptomyces sp. N35. The sequence goes on from NZ_JAEIMH010000057.1 coordinate 17,754, forward strand.
GGTCAGCACCATCTGGTCCTGTCCCGCCTCCACGGCCTTCTTGGCCTGGGTGGTGCCGACACCCTTGGGGTCGACGGCCGTGATGTTGATCCCGTACGTCTTCTCCAACCCGGGCCGGCAGTAAGGCCGTTTCACACACTCGTCACCCGCCGCGAGCCGCACCTCGAGGCCGGAGCGGCCGAGGTCGGACAGCGTCTTGAGCTGGTGCTGCTTCGCGTACGCGGACGTGACCGCGAAGGCGTTCTGGTCGACGGCCTTGCCGGGATCGAGCACGGTGAGGCCGCGCGGCGTGGCGAGTTCGCGCAGGGCCGTCATCGTGGTGTCGAGGTCGGGTGAGCCCGCGGGCGGTGCGTCGGCTCCGTTGGCTTTGGCGTTGAGCCAGTCCGCGAAGGTCGCCGCGTACTCGGGGACGACGTCGATCTGGCCGGATTCCAGGGCCGGTTCGTACAGTTCGCGGTTGGCGACCGTGAGGAGCGTGGTGCGGTATCCGGCGTTCGAGAGCAGTTTCGCGTACATCTGGGCGAGCAGATCGCTCTCCGTGAAGCCGGCCGATCCGATGGTCAGGGACTTGCTGTCGCCGGGCGGTGCGGTGACCGCGCCCTGGTTCTCCAGGGACGGGCCCGTGGCGCAGCCCGCGAGAAGCGCGGTCAGCAGGCAGGTCGTGGCGAGCGGCCGTCTCATGCGGTCCTCCCCCGTGCCCAGCCGGGGGCGAGGCGTTCGGCGAGCTCGAAGAGCCCCTCGACGATCAGGGCGAACGCGGCCACCAGGACGGCGCCCGCGACGACTTGGGCGGTGGAGGCCAGATTGAACCCCGCGGTGATGATCCGGCCGAGTCCGCCGCCGCCCGCGAGCGCCGCGATGGTGGCGGTGGCGACCAGCTGGACGGCGGCGATCCGTACACCGTTGAGGATCATCGGCAGTGCGAGCGGCAGTTCGACCCGCCACAGCATCTGGCGTCCCGTCATGCCCATCCCGCGGGCTGCCTGGACGATGCTGCGGTCGACCTCGCGCATCCCGACGTAGGCGTTGGTGAGGAGCGGCGGTACGGCGAAGAGCACCAGGGCGACGACCGTCGGGCCCTGTCCCCACTTGCCGATCGGGGTGAGGAGCAGGAGGACCAGGACGGCGAAGGTGGGTACGGCACGGCCGACGTTGGAGATGTTCACGGCGAGCGCGCCGCCCTTGCCGAGGTGGCCGAGCACCAGGGCGATGGGCAGCGCGATCAGACAGCTGATCAGCAGGCAGACCACGGTGAGCACCAGGTGTTCGGTCAGCCGGTGCCAGACGCCGTCGCCGCCGGACCAGTTGGCGGGGTCGGTGAGCCAGTCCCAGGCGTCGCTCAGCGTGTTCATCCGCGCGCCCCCTTCTGCCAGGGTGTGAGCAGCCGTTGCACCCCGAGGAGCAGCAGGTCGGCGGCGATCGCGATGACGACGCACAGCACGGACGCGGTGAGGACCTGCGCTTTGAAGTACGTGTTCATCCCGGCGTAGATGAGATTGCCGAGCCCTCCGTAGCCGACGATCGCGCCCACCGTGACCAGCGAGACCGCCGAGACCGTGGCGATCCGCAGACCCGCCATCGCGGCCGGTACGGCGAGCGGGAGTTCGACGGTGAGCAGCAGCCGGATCGGTCCGTAGCCCATGCCGCGCGCGGCCTGCCGGGTCTCCTCGGGCACGGCGCGCAGTCCCGCGAGGATGTTGCGCACGAGCAGCGTGAGCGAGTACAGGACCAGACCCGCGACGACCAGGGCGGCCGACAGCCCGTACACCGGAAGCAGCAGCGAGAACATCGCGAGTGAGGGGATCGTGTAGAGCACGGTCGTCAGGCCGAGCACGGGGCCCGAGGCCCAGTGCCAGCGGCGTGCGGCAACGGCTAGGGGGACGGCGAGGACCAGACCGATCAGGACCGAGATCACGGTGAGTTCGAGGTGCTCGATCACCGCGTCCATGAGGATCTCGCTGCGGGTGCTCAGGTACTTGCCGCAGATCCACTCGTTGCGCGCGAGGCAGTCGTCGGGCGCCTCGGGAACTGCCTTCATACCGGCCTCACCGCCGAGCGGACCGCCCCCGCGAAGACCGCGCACCAGACGGTGACGGCGCACCACACGAGTACCCTGCCGGGCGTCCGCAGCCCTGCGGCACCGGCCGCGGTCGCGAGGGACAGCGTCGCGACGCCGGTCATGCCCATGGGGAAGACGGTGGCCCAGCGGCGTACGTCGAAACGGAGCCGGGGCCAGGCGACTTCCGCCACGGCCAGCACCGCGTACCAGGCGAAGGCGAGACCGAGCAGGGTCAGCGCCGCGATCCGCAGGACGTCGTGGAACGTCCCGGTGAACGCGGCCGAAGCGAGCAGTTTCGCGCTGGCCAGGGCCGAGATGGAGAGCGCGCCGCACGCCACCCACTGGTCGCCCGCGCCACGGCGGACGTTGCGCAGGTCGAACCGGGCCAGCGCGAATCCGTACAGGACCAGGCCCAGGCAGAACGCGGCCAGGGCCGCGCGGGCGAGCCAGGTCTGGTGCAGCGGTGGCGCGAGCGTGGCGCCCAGTACGGCGAGCCCTTGCGTGGCGACGCAGACCAGGAACACCGCGCCGGGCATCGCGTGATGCCGCACCCGCAGCACGGAGCCGCGCAGGACCGCGGGCAGCAGCACCAGCCAGACCACCACGGAGAGCGCCAGCAGGACGGTGGCGAGCGGTGTCCAGCCGAGCAGGGCGAGCCGGGTGCCGAGGACGCAGGTCGCGGCCACGCCGGTGAGGGCGGGCGGGGTGTCCGCCTCGTGGATCCAGCGGGCCCGGTCGTTCAGGAGCCGCCCCGTGAAATCGGCCGCGAGGCCGCTCCACATCACGGCGGCGAGGGCGAGCGCGGCCAGGGACAGGTTCGCCCGGCCGATCAGGTGCAGCCCCACCGACAGGATGCCGGTGGCCATCACGGCGGAACCCGCGGCGGGTGAGCGCCCGGTCCACCAGCGCACGAAGCCCTGGCGATGCTGAGGCGACACACCGGTGCTCATGACCCCACCATCCCCACCCGCGGGGTCCCGCGCCGGGAATGCTGGACCGATCGGCTGACGCGGCCGGTGTCCGACGACTTCGGGAGCGAGTGTGTGGCACGACCTGGTGGATGTGGGGATCCCGTACGGCGAGAAGGCGGTACGGACGGTCGCGGTGTATCTGATCGTGCTCGTGCTGCTCAGATTCGCCGGGAAACGGGACCTCGCCCAGCTGAACACCTTCGACCTGGTCGTGATGCTGCTGCTGTCGAACGTCGTGCAGAACGCCGTGATCGGACCGGACAACTCGGTGACCGGGGCCGCGCTGGGCGCCGCGGTACTGCTCACGGTGAACGGCGTGGTCGTACGGGCTGCTCAGGCCTCGGGACGGCTGGGGCAGATTCTCGAGGGATCTCCCGTCGACCTGGCACGGGACGGGCGCTGGCTGCCACGGGTTGTGCGGCGCTATGGCCTCAGGATCGCCGACCTTGATGTCGCGGTGCGCCGGCAGGGCGGCGACGACGTGGCCGAGGCCCGCGCGGTGAGCCTGGAGCCCGGCGGCACGCTCCTGGTGACCCTGAAGGACGGCGACCAGGCGGCGGACAAAAACGACATCGAGGCGCTGCGGGCGGAGATCGCGCAGCTGCGGGAACAGCTCGGGCGCACCCGGGACGTATGAGCGTCTCCGGGGGCGCCCGATGTCTGCGGGCAGCGCCCCAGGGCGGGGGCCACGATCCCGGCCCGCTGAGCGTCCTCCCTGGCCCCCCCGAGCGACCAGAACATCGCGCCGCCGAGGCCGCGGGCCTTCACGTAGCCCGACTTCACGGCGAGCGTGGCGGGGTCGTCGTACGTCCACAGCGTCGTGCCGTCGAACAGCCAGGTGTGGCCCTCGCGCACATTGCGGTGGATCTTGTACGTGCCCGAGTCGGCGAGCGCCTTGAGCTCCTTGTAATCGGCGTACCCGTTGGCCCACTTGGCCGGAGCGGGACCGGTGGCGGGCCGGCCCATGCCGTCACCGCCGCCGCTGACACCGGTCCAGCCCTGTCCGTAGAAGGGCATGCCGACGACCAGTTTGCGGGCCGGGGCGCCGCGTTCCAGCCAGGCGTTCACCGTGCCGTTGACACTGAAGTCGTTCCGCGAGAACAGCGCGGACTGCTGGGCCGTGGTCTTCTCGCCGCTGACGTGGAAGTCGTAGCCCTGCAGGGTCACGAAGTCCAGATCGCGCATGATCTTCTTGACCTCGAAGCCCGCGTCGATCTTCTTCTCGGCGGTGGGCACGAACGCCGACAGCTCGTAGTGCTTGCGGTTGGTGCGGCCGAGCGCGTCGAGCTGGGTGCGGAACTCCGCGACGAGCGCCGTGAAGTTCTTCTTGTCCTCGGGCCGGAACACGGTGTCCGCGTCGCCCTCCGAGCCCGGCCACTCCCAGTCGAGGTCCACGCCGTCGAACACCCCGGCGGCCGCGCCGTCTCCGCCGCGTACGCCGTCCTGGGGCAGGTTGCCCTTCAGGTAGAGGTCGACGCAGGACTGTACAAATGCCTTGCGGGACTCGGGAGTTCGCACCGCGTCGGAGAAGTGCGTGGACCAGGACCAGCCGCCGAGCGAGATCATCACCTTCAGGCCGGGGTGCTTGGCCTTCAGCTCCTTGAGCTGGTTGAAGTTGCCGGCGAGGGCCTGGGTGTCGGTGTCGGCCACCCCGTCGACGGAGTTCTCCGCGTCGAGCGGGCGCTGATAGTCGGCCCACGGGTCGGACTCGCCCGGCACGGGGTTCAGGAAGCACTTGCCTTGCGGACTGACGTTGCCGAAGGCGTAGTTGATGTGACTGAGGCGGGCCGCGGCGCCGCTCTTGTCCAGGTCCTGGACCTGGAAGTCGCGGCCGTAGACACCCCACTGGGTGAAGTAGCCGACGCGCTTGAGCGCGGAGCGGCCACGGTCGCCCCCGCGCTCGTCACCGCCCTCCTGGGCCTGCGCGAGCGGAGCGATCAGGGCGACGAGGCAGACGGCCGCGGCCGCCTGGGGCAGAATTCTTCGGCGCATGGGCTCATTCCTGGTCGACGGAAGAGGGCCAACTGGCCTGGTACGGAAGGGAGTCGGCCAGCGTAAGTTATTGGTCTGGACCAGATGGGGTCAAGAGGGCGGACGGATTCCCGACCACGCGGAACAGCGCTTACGGCGTGGGGATGCCGGCGGGCCCTCGCCCCGGGCGCCCGAACTCGACCGGCACGCCAGGCGAGTAGAGGACGCTGACGGGTGCGCCGCAGGGCCGCGGAAGACCCGCGGCCTCGATCAAGTCGTCCTCGTGGTCGAGGAGTTCGGCGTGGTGGAGCGGCCAGCGCGGGTGACTGTTGGGCAGATAGAGGGAGCGGCCGAAGAAGGCACTGTGCAGGCCCCAGCGCGCGGTGAGGAAGTGTTCGAGTTCGCTCGGCTCCTCGACCGGCTCGCCGACACGCAGCGCGATCCGGCTGCGCGCGCCACGCGGTCCCGGCCACCGGCGGCGGCTGTCGTAGACGAGGACGTCGCCTTCCCTGCGTACGGACATCCTCGACCAGAGGTACGGCAGCCCGAAGGCCGCGCGGCCGACCGTGACCGGGATCAGCCGCGAGGCGTCGAGGCTGCGGAAGACGACACCCCTGCGGCCCTGCTCGTCGACCGAGTACAGGCGCACATTGGTCTCCGGGAAGCTCCCGAGATACGGGACGCCCGGCAGCCGGAACCAGCCGACGCGGTGCATACGGAAGGCGACGAGACCGACGTACGTGGCGCCGTCGAGAGTGTCGGGCACCGTGCCCGCGGGCAGCAGCGGGGCCACGTCCGCGGGGTCCACGGCCCAGTGCACGAACGCCAGGTCGAGCCAGGACTGCGTGAGCAGCGCCCGTGCCGGATACCCCGGCGGGTCCGCGGTGATGGGCTCGGGGCGCACCGGCGTGAACGTCACCCCGGCAGCTTCCCAGACCGCCCCGCCGACGGGCCGGGCACCCCGGGGCTCCTCGTCCTTTCGGTCGAGGGGTTTATGTTCCGCGTACGGACAAAAGGCACTTAAGTCGCCCCGACGCGGTCGTCACAGTGGATATCAGTGACTGACCTGTGGGCCGGGCCTTCGGTGCAACGACGCATACGAGGCGTGGATCCCGCCGGACACGGCCTCTCGCACCCATGAGCGCAGGGTGAGGCCGTGCGGCGGTGCCGGCCACCCACCCGGGCGCGAACCCGCTCACCGCGCGTCCCGAGCGATCGAGGAACGACCCATGGCGACCAGCCAGACCATGGCCCCCGCCCCCCGTCCCGGGCAGCAGCCCTCCGAGAAGACCTTCTTCGGGCACCCCCGCGGACTCGCCACGCTCTTCATGACCGAGATGTGGGAGCGCTTCAGCTTCTACGGCATGCGGGCGCTGCTTCCGCTGTACCTGATCTCCGGCGGCGCCGACGCGGCCAAGGGCATGCAGGGCGGCGGCCTGGGCATGTCCGTGGCGACCGAGGCCTCGATCTTCGCGATCTACTCGGCGATGGTCTACCTGCTGACCCTGCCGGGCGGCTGGTTCGGCGACCGGGTGTGGGGTCCGCGCAAGACGGTCACCATCTCGGCGCTCGCGATCATGGCGGGACATCTGCTGCTCGCCGTGCCGGGCACGCCCACCTTCTTCCTCGGCCTCGCGTTCGTCGCGCTCGGCTCCGGCATGCTCAAGGCCAATATCTCCACGATGGTCGGCCACCTCTACGACGGCCCGGACGACCCGCGCCGCGACGGCGGCTTCACCGTCTTCTACATGGGCATCAACCTCGGCGGCATGTTCTCGCCGCTGATCATCGGCACCGTCGGCGAGACCGTCAGCTGGCACCTGGGCTTCGCCCTGGCCGCGGTCGGCATGGGTCTGGGCCTGGTCCAGTTCCTGCTCGGCACCCGCCACCTGAGCGAGGTGTCGAACGTGGTGCCCAAGCCGCTGACCGCGGCCGAGCGCAAGAGCGTGATCGTGAAGTCGCTGCTCGCCGCCGCGGCGGCCGTGGTCTTCTACATCTGCGTGGCTTCCTTCACGACCATCACCGACAACTGGATCCTGGTCCCGCTGTCCGTCCTCGGCATCGTGATCCCGGTCCTGGTCCTGGTGCGCATCAAGCGCGACAAGAGCCTGACGCAGCTCGAGCAGTCGAAGATGTCCGGCTTCATCTGGTTCTTCGTGGCCGCGGCGATCTTCTGGGCGATCTACGACCAGGGCTCGTACACGATGGCCACCTTCGCCGGCGAGTCCGCGCAGAACTCCTTCTTCGGCTGGGACTTCCCGGTCTCCTGGTACCAGTCGGTGAACCCGGTCCTGATCATGGCGCTCGCACCGGTGATCGCGAGCGGCTGGCTGTGGCTGAACCGGCGCGGCAAGGAGCCGAGCACCATCGTGAAGTTCTCCTCGGGTCTGGTGCTCGCGGGTGTCTCGTTCTTCGTGTTCCTGATCCCGATGACGAGCGCCGCGCACGGCGCGAAGGCCGCGGCGCTGTGGCTCGTGGCGATCTACTTCGTGCAGACGGTCGGCGAGCTGTGCCTGTCCCCCGTCGGCCTCTCGCTCACCACCAAGATGTCGCCGGCGAAGTACGCCTCCCAGATGATGGGTGTCTTCTTCCTCGCGGTGACCGCGGGCGACTCGCTGATGTCCCTGCTCAGCACGGGCGGCATGAACCTGGACAGCCGGGGCGTCGTCGGCATCGAGGCGGCCGTCGCGGTGATCGCCGGCATCGGGATCTGGGTCTACCGCGGGCGGGTGCAGCGTCTGATGGGCAGCATCAACTGACGGCCGTACGGGGAAAGGGGGTGACGAACCCACCGCGGGGGGGGCCCGCCCCCCCGCGGGGGGGGGCGGTGCCCCTTTCGCGCGGTGTGCGGACGGATCAGACCGCCGGCGCCGGGTACGTCGGGTATTCGACGCCCGAGACGTGCTGCACGACCCGGATCACCTGGCACGAGTAGCCGAACTCGTTGTCGTACCAGAGGTAGAGGATCGCGTTGTCGCCCTCGACCTTGGTCGCGCCGGCGTCCACGATCGACGCGTGCCGCGAGCCGATGAAGTCGCTGGAGACCGCGTCGGGCGTGGAGATGAAGTCGATCTGGCGGCGCAGCGGCGAGGTCAGCGAGACCTCGCGCAGGTGGTCGAGGACCTCCTCGCGGGTGGTCTCACGGGCCAGCTGCAGGTTCAGGATCGCGATCGACACATCCGGCACGGGCACACGGATCGAGCTGCCCGTGATGTGCGCCTTGAGGTCCGGGAGCGCCTTGGAGACGGCCGAGGCGGCACCGGTCTCGGTGATCACCATGTTGAGCGGCGCGGAACGGCCGCGGCGGTCGGCCTTGTGGTAGTTGTCCAGGAGGTTCTGGTCGTTCGTGAACGAGTGCACCGTCTCGACATGGCCGCGCAGGACCCCGTACTCGTCGTCCATCGCCTTGAGCGGCGGGACGATGGCGTTCGTGGTGCAGGACGCGCAGGAGATGATCTGCTCGTCCGGCTTGAGGCTGTCGTGGTTGACGCCGTGCACGATGTTCGGGACGTCGCCCTTGCCCGGGGCGGTGAGGACGACCTTGTCGACGCCGGGGCGCAGGTGCTGCGAGAGGCCCTCGCGGTCGCGCCACTTGCCGGTGTTGTCGATGAGGATGGCGTCCTTGATGCCGTACGCCGTGTAGTCGACCTCGGAGGGGTCGTTGGCGTAGATCACCTTGAACTCGTTGCCGTTGGCGACGATCGTGCTGTTCGCCTCGTCGACGGTGATCGTGCCCTGGAACTGGCCGTGGATCGAGTCGCGGCGAAGGAGCGAGGCGCGCTTGACGAGATCCCCGCCGGACTGGTCGCCCCCACCGCGTACGACGATCGCGCGCAGGCGCAGACCGTTGCCGGAGCCGGCCTTCTCGATCAGGAGGCGGGCGACGAGGCGGCCGATGCGGCCGAAGCCGTAGAGCACGACGTCGCGGCCCTGCCGGCACTCGATCTTGTTGGCACCGGTCGCACCGGCCACCGCCTGAGCGGTGAACTGCTCGATGCTCAGTCCCCGGTCGTCGGCCCGGTGCTCCTCGGCGAGCCGGCCGATGTCGATCTGCGAGGGGCCGAGGTCCAGCGTGGTCAGGGCCTGCAGGAACGGCAGCGTCTCGGTGACCGAGAGCTCCTCGCCGGCTATCTGGCGTACGAAGCGGTGGGTCTTCAGGAGCGAGACCACCGACTTGTTCACCAGGGAGCGGCTGTGCAGCAGAACGGTCACGTCCCGCTCGCGGTGCAGCTTCCCGATGAGCGGGATCATCGACTCCGCGATCTCCTCGCGGTGCTTCCAGTTGGTGAACGAGTCGTCGTTGACAGTCACAGGAATTTATCTTTCGAGCTAGGCGGCGCTCACATGCTAACTCCCTGCTGTTCAGGAGCTTGAGGGGGTGTGCCATCTCACTCCTCGGACAGCACCGGTGCGGCACTATCTGCGGCTTCCGTTACGTTTCGGCACACGGCCCGGGGTACTCCGAGAGGCATGAACGCGCTACGACGTCTGAAGTCCGACGCCACCCTGCCTCTGCTCGCCGACGGCTACCGCTGGCTGCCCGCCCAGTGGGAGAGCACGACAGGGCCGGTGGTGCGCACCCGGCTGCTCGGCCGTCCCGCCGTCGCGCTGCGCGGCCCTGACGCGGTGCGCTTCTTCTACGAGGAGCCGCGCATCGCCCGCGGTGACGCGCTGCCCGAGCCGGTGCTGTCCACCCTGTTCGGGCACGGCGCCGTGCACACACTGGACGGCCGCGCCCATCAAGTGCGCAAGACGCTGTTCATGGACCTGCTCGAGGACCCGGGCCGCATCGACGCCCTGGCGGACGCGGTGGGCGCGATCTGGGACGAGACGGCCGGCGGGTGGGCGGACGGCCGGCGGGTGGTGCTGTTCGACGAAGTGAGCCGGATCCTGACGCGCGCCGTGTGCGGATGGGCGGGACTTCCGCTGGACGCCGCCCGCGTCGGGCCCGTGGCGCGTGGTCTGGTGGCCATGGTCGACGGCTTCGCGGGCGGGGGGGCGCGGCGCGTGCGCGCACGGCGGGGCCGCGGGCGCGCCGAGAAGGGACTGATGCGGCTGATCGCGCAGATCCGCACCGGTGAGCGCAAGGTGCCGGACGGCTCGGTGGTCGATCTCGTGGTCCACCACCGGAACGCCGACGACCGGCTGATCGACGCGAAGACCGCCGCGGTGGAGCTGCTCAACGTGATCCGGCCGACCGTCGCGGTGTGCTGGTTCGTCGTCTTCGCCGCGCACGCGCTGCACCAGGACCCGGAGCAGCGGCGGAACATGCTCGACGAGGACGGCTACGCGCGGGCGTTCACGCACGAGGTACGGCGCTTCTACCCGTTCGCTCCGTTCGTGGCCGGGGTGGCCGCCGAGGAGCTGTTCCATCAGGGCGAGCCGATCGAGGAGGGCTCGCTCGTGCTGCTCGACCTGTACGGCCAGAACCACGACGAAGAGCTGTGGCCGCTCCCGTACGACTTCGACCCCGGACGTTTCGTCAACCGTCCCCCACAGCGCGATGTCCTGGTGCCGCAGGGCGGCGGGGAGACGGCGAGCGGCCATCGGTGTCCGGGCGAGGACATCACGGTCCGGCTCCTCGAGGTGCTGACGCTGCGACTGGCGCGGCTCGCGTACGCGGTCCCCACGCAGGATCTGCGGATCGACCTGGGACGCATGCCCACCCGGCCCCGGAGCGGGTTCGTCCTCACCCTCTCATCGGCGGTCTCGCCCGCCCCGACCGCGGCGCGTTCCCAGGAGAGTTGAGGGAGCGGGCGCCCCTTCACGCAGGTCCCGAGCCTTTGCCGGTGGCGCCCTGTTCCGTGACCGTGCGGGCCGCGTCCTCACCTCGCCCCACTCCGGCGAGCTTCTCGGGATCGGTGACGATGTACACGTCGGACACCCCGTCGCCCTCGGCCGCCAGATCCATCACCATCACCGCGTAGGGGGCCTCGTCCGCGTACACCACCGCGGCCGACTCACCGTTGACGCTCAGGTAGCGGACGTCGAGGTCGGCCGGCGGGCGCGAGGCGAAGCCGGCCAGGGTACGGGCGACCTTGTCGCGGCCCCGGACCGGACGCGGTACCGAACGGGCCTTGCCGCCGCCCCCGTCGGTCCACAGCGTCACGTCCGGCGCCAGGATCTCGAGCAGCGTCGCGAGGTCACCGCCGAGCGCCGCGGCGACGAACCGCTCGGTCACCTGACGGCGCACGCGCGGGTGGGCCTCGAAGCGGGGGCGCCGGGAGCGGACGTGGGAGCGGGCACGGTGGGCGAGTTGGCGTACCGCCGAGGCGCTGCGGTCGAGGATCTCCGCGATCTCCGTGTGCGCGTAACCGAACACCTCGTTCAGGACGAACACCGCGCGCTCCAGCGGGCTGAGCGTCTCGAGCACCACGAGGAGCGCCATCGACACCGCCTCGCCGCGCAGCGCCTGTTCCCCCGCATCGGCGTTCTCCACCGGGGAGTCCGTGCCGACCAAAGGTTCCGGCAGCCAGGGGCCGGCGTACCGCTCACGGCGGCGGTCCTCGACGGCCCGCCGGGCGAGCGCGTGGTTGACCGCGATCCGCACCAGGTAGGCACGCGGCTTCTCCACCGGTGCCTGCGGCGTGCCGCGGCCCCGGCCCGCCCACGAGAGCCAGGTCTCCTGGAGTACGTCCTCGGTGTCGGTGACGCTGCCGAGGATGTTGTAGACGACGGAGAACAGCAGCTCGCGGTGGTCGACGAAGACCTGCGTCGCCGCGTCGGTCCCCGCCGCCTCCCTCTGCTTCCCCGAGCTGTCGGTCATGCCGCGCCTCCCTCATGCCCCCGACGAGGCCCCGCGCCCCCGGAACGTGACATGAACTCCGGAAGTGTGGGTCACCTCTCACGCGGCCCGCAAGAGGTCACACTCGCCGCCTCCGCTCCCCTCTCAGGTATCAAAACCGTCTGGACGACGAGGAGTTGGCGCCCCGGCCCACGCCCCGTTCGCCCGTACCGAAGGGAACTCCTCATGAAACTCGTCGTGTTCGGAGCCAACGGCCCCACCGGACGCCGGACCACCGCCCAGGCCCTCGCCGACGGCCACGAGGTCACCGCCGTCACCCGCCGGCCCGAGGACTTCCCGCTCGCCGACCCCCGGCTGCGGATCGTCGGCGCGGACGTGCGGGACCCGGTCGCGGTCGAAGCCGTCGTGGCCGGACAGCACGCGGTGATCTCCTCGCTCGGGGTGCCCTACGGGCGCACCCCCGTCTCCCTCTACTCCGAAGGCGGCACCCACATCACCCAGGCGATGACCAAGCACGGCGTCCGCCGCCTTGTCTGCGTGACGTCCACCGTGCTGTTCGACACGGAGGCACCCGGCGAGGGCTTCCTCTTCCGCAAGGTCGTCGAGCCGCTCATCGCCCGGACGATGGGACGCACCGTCTACGAGGACATGCGGCGCATGGAGGCGATCGTCAGCGACAGCGACCTCGACTGGACGGTGGTCCGCCCCGCCGGCCTCTTCGACGCGGACGCCGTCACCGACTACCAGGTGGCCACCACCCGTCTCCCCGGCCGGTGCACCTCCCGCTCCGACCTCGCGCACGCTCTGGTACGCAGGGCGGCCGACGACCTCGACATGCACGCGTTCATCGACGTACGCACCACGGAGGGTGCCCCGAGTTTCCTCGACCTCGTCCGCGAGGAGGCGTTCGGCGGCAAGAAGTCCGGCTGACCGGGTCGGGGGCCGGAGTCAGCGGCGCCCGCCCCCACCAGCTAAATCGCTTTCGCCGGGCGCCTGTGCCAGGAGAGCATCGAACTCCACGAACCAGGAGGAACATGATGAGCGGGGCGCCCCTGACCCTGAACGAGCTGCTGCCGAAGGACGAGCTCGCGGCTGCCCTCGAGGCCGGCCACGTCACCCGCAAGTCGCACCCCTCGCTGCCGCTCTCCATCTACACGTACTCGCGTACGGCGCAGTACGAACGGGCGTGGACCCGGGTGACGACGCGCTGCCGCGGCCTCGTCGCCGACGACGCCACGGGCGAGATCGTCGCTCTGCCGCTGGCCAAATTCTTCAATGTCGGGGAGCACGAGACCGGTCAGCCCTACGCGCCCGCCCTGCCGGACGAGCCGTTCGAGGTGTACGACAAGGTCGACGGCAGCCTCGCGGTGGTCTTCCACTACGCGGACCGCTGGCACGTGGCGTCCAAGGGCTCGTTCATCAGCGACCAGGCGACCTGGGCGCAGCGGCGCCTGGACGGCAAGGACCTCAACGCCCTTGTCCCCGGGGTCACTTACCTGGCGGAGATCCTGTACCCGCAGAACCGCATCGTCGTCGACTACGGCGCCCGCCGGGACCTGGTGCTGCTCGCGGCGGTCGCCGTAGTCGACGGCACCGAGGTCCCGCTCGCCGAGGCGGCGACGCACTGGAATGGCATCGGTTCGGTGGTCCGCGTCTGGCCCGCCATGCCGCTCGCCGAGCTGATCGCGCTGACGGACTCGAACACGCTGCCCGGCGGCAAGACGGCGACGGGCACCGACGCCGAGGGCTTCGTGCTTCGCTTCGCGTCCGGCGTACGGGCCAAGGCCAAGCTCGCCGAGTACGTACGCCTGCACAAGGTCATCACCGGGGTCACCGAGCGCGACATCTGGCGCGGCCACGGCATCCAGCGCTTCGCCCACCTGCCCGCCAAGCAGGTGGCGCAGGCACTCGGCTGCACGGCCGCGGACATCGAGGCGGACCCCCGCCCGCTGGACGCGCTCCTCGAGCAGGTGCCGGATGAATTCGACGCCTGGGTACGGGAGTTGATCGCCGGGTTCGAGCAGGAGGTCGCCGACCGTGAGCGGGCGATCGGCGAGGCGTACGAGAGCCTCGCTCACCTCGCCGCCGACCGGGGCGCGTTCGCGCGCGCCGTGCAGGCACTGCCGGAGGTGAACCTGCGCTCCGCGATGTTCCTGCGCCTCGACGGGCGCACCACCGAACTCGTCACTTACCGTTCCGTACGGCCGGAGGCGGCCGACCCTTTCAAGACCGATGAGGAGAACTGACCCGTGTCCGAGGCAACCAAGCCCGTTGTGCACGTGATGACCGGGCTGCCCGCGTCGGGCAAAACCACCGCCGCCCGCAAGCTCCAGGAAGAGGCGGGCGGCCGGATGCGCCGCGTCAATCTGGACGATCTGCGCGTGATGCTGGACGTGCCTTCGCCCGAGCAGCGGCGTTCGTACGCCCATGAGCAGACCGTCCTGGAGATCCAGGACGCGGCCGTGCGCGCGGCGGTCGAGGGCGGGTTCGACGTGGTCGTCGACAACACGCATCTGACGCCGCACATCCCCAAGCGGCTCAAGGCGGCGGTCGCGGGTCAGGGCACCTTCGTCGTGCACGACTTCACGGACGTACCCGTCGAGGAGTGCATTCGCCGGGACGCGGGGCGCCCGCGCGAGGTCGGTGAGGAGATCATCCGTATCCTCGCCGACAAGCACCTCAAGGCGACCAAGGGCGGCTGGCGGCTCACGGCCGAGTGGCTGAACGACGAGCCCGAGGTCACGCCGTACGTCCCCGACCCGGCGCTGCCGGCCGCGGTGATGTGCGACATCGACGGCACCCTCGCGCTGCGCGGCGAGCGCGGACCGTACGACTTCACGCGCTGCGACGAGGACACCCTCAACGAGTCGGTGCGCCACGCGCTGCGCGCCTTCCGAGCCGGTGAGGTCGACGGTGACGGTGACGGTGACGTCATCGTGCTGCTGTCCGGCCGCGGCGAGGAGCACCGGGCCATCACCGAGGCCTGGCTCGCCCACCACGAAGTGCCGTACGACGAACTGTGGATGCGCGCCCACGGCGACCACCGCCGCGACGACCTCGTGAAGGCGGAGCTGTTCGACGCGCACGTGCGGCACCGGTTCGCGGTCCGCGTCTCGCTCGACGACCGGGACAGGGTCGTGGCAGTTTGGCGCCGGATGGGGCTGCCTACCTGGCAGGTCAACTACGGCGATTTCTAGGGCGGTTCACGGGTCGGGCAAGCCCTGTCTGACCCGTCCCCGCGTGCCAGAATTGTGCGGTGGACCGGGGGATGCTCGAACGCGACCACGAGCTGGGCCGGCTGGCCACCGCCGCGCGGGAGGCGGCCGACGGGGCCGGTTCGGTGGCGCTTGTCCACGGTGAAGCGGGAATCGGCAAGTCCAGCCTGGTCAAGGCCATGTCCGCGGTGCTGCCCCGGCACGCGCGCATCCTCGTCGGCGCCTGCGACGATCTGGCCACGGGACGGCCGCTCGGCCCCTTCCGTGATCTGGTCGGCGGGACGGACGGCGTCGGTGAGGAGCTGGCGAAGGCGCTGCGGGGAGCGGGAGACCGCCATCGGGTGTACGACGCCCTGCGCTCGGAGCTGACCACGGCTCCGCTTCCGGTGGTACTGGTCGTCGAGGACGTGCACTGGGCCGATGAGGCCTCCCTCGACGCCCTGCGGTTCCTCGTGCGGCGGATGGAGCGGCTGCCCGCGCTCCTCGTACTCACCTACCGGGACGACGAGTTGGGCCGTGAGCACCCGTTGCGCCAGCTGCTCGGGCAGGTGTCGCGCACCGACCGGGTGCACCGGCTCGCGCTGCCCCGGCTCTCCCGGGGCGCGGTCGGCCGGATGAGCAGGGCCGAAGGGCTCGATCCGGCGCAGGTGTACGCGGTGACCTCGGGCAACCCGTTCTTCGTCGCCGAGGTGCTCGCGGCCGGCAACGCCGGCGGGGTGCCGCCCACCGTGGTGGACGCCGTGCTCGCCCGGCTCCGCGGGCTCGACGCCGAGGCACGGGACGCCCTGGAGCAGCTGGCCGTGCTCCCGTCGGCGGTGGAGCACCGGCTCGCGGACGCGCTGCTGCCGGACGCGCTGACCGTGCTCGGCACCGGCGAGCAGCACGGACTGCTGACGGTGACACCCGAACGCGTCGTGTTCCGGCATGAGTTGATACGCCGGGCGATCGCCGACTCGCTCCCCGCCGCGCGCCGGATCACCCTCAACCGCGAGGTGCTCCGCGCGCTGATCGAGAGTCCCGGCGCCGACCCGTCCCGGATCGTGCACCATGCCGCGCAGGCGGGCGACGAGGAGGCCATCGCACGGTTCGGGCCGGTCGCGGCCGCCGACGCCTCGCGCACCGGCGCCCACCGTGAGGCGGCCGCCCAGCTGCGGCTCGTACTGCGTGACCGGCAGCGTTACGGTCCGGCCGAACTGGCCGCGCTGCTCGAGCAGTTCGCCGTCGAGAGCTACACGATCGCGGACTCCGCGGCCGCCGTCGCCGCCCAGCGCGAGGCCGTCGCCCTGCGCAGGTCCCTCGGGGACACCCGCGCGCTCGGCGCCGATCTGCGCTGGCTCTCCCGGATCCACTGGTGGGCCGGCGACGCGGACGAGGCGCAGCAGGCGGCCCAGGAAGCCATCGCCGTACTCGAAGGCGCGCAGGACGAACGGCTGCTCGCCCTGGCGCTGAGCAACACCGCACAGTTGCACATGCTCTCCGAACGGCACGCCGAGGCCGTCGAGTTCGGTCTGCGGGCCATCGCTCTGGCCCGGGCGACGGACGACGCGGCGATCCTGTCGCACGCGCTGAACAACGTCGGGTGCGCGCGCTGGCGCACCGACGACCCGCGGGGGCGCACCCAGCTGGAGGAGGCGCTCCGGGTGGCGCTCGCGGCCGGCGAGGTCGAGCATGCCTGCCGGGCGTACGCGAATCTCATCTGGAATCTGCTCGAACGTCTGGAGTACGCGGAGGCCGACCGGTACTTCGCCCCTGCGCTCGAACTCGCGGACCGGGCCGAGCACTTGGGCTTTCTCAGTTATCTGCAGGTGGAGCTGGCCATGCGCCGGTTCGCCGCCGCCGACTGGGAGGAGGCGGAGCGGTACGCGGAACTCGCCGTGCACGATCATGTGCCGGGCCGCTGCCCCGCACTGACGGTGCTCGGCCGGGTGCGGATCCGGCGCGGCGCACAAGGGGGCCCCGAACTGCTCACGCAGGCCTGGGAGATGGCGGTCCGCACCCGCGAGCTGCAACGGACGGGGGCAGTGGCGGCGGCGCGGGCGGAGGCGGCCTGGCTGGGTGGCGACGTCGAGGGCGTGATCGAGGCCGCGCTCGAGGTGTACGAGCAGGCCTGCGTGCTCGGCTCCCCCTCCCATCGCGGCGAGTTGGGCTACTGGCTGACCCGTGCGGGTCATCCGGTCCCGCCGGACGACTCCGGGCATCCGTACGCGCTGCAGAGCGCGGGGCGTTGGCGCGCGGCCGCGGAGGCCTGGCGCAGGGCCGGCTGTCCGTACGAGGAGGCAGCGGCGCTCGCGCAGAGCCCCGGCGCCGACGACAAGCTGGGGGCGCTCGCGCGCCTGGACGCGCTGGGCGCGGAGCCGCTGGCCCGCCAGGTCAGGGCGGAGCTGCGGACGCTCGGTGTGCGGCGCATCCCGCGCGGGCCGCTCGCGGCGACCCGGGACAATCCCGCGGGGCTCACGGAGCGGCAGCTACAGGTGCTGCGGCTGATGGTCGAGGGCCTCACGAACCCGCAGATCGCCGAACGTCTGGTGGTGTCGGTGCGGACAGTGGACCACCATGTCTCGGCGGTCCTGGAGAAGCTGGGCACCTCTTCGCGGGGCGAAGCGACCGTGCGGGCACGCGAGTTGGGGCTGACATAGGCATCCGGGTGGCGCGACCTGGGTGACCCTCACGGATATCGGCGCCCCCACCCCCGTACTAGACAAGAGCGCACCGGACCCAGCCAGGGTTCCGCACCACGGGGGATCACATGCCGAAGACACCGGCACAAGCCGCTCGACAGGAACTGGCCGCGCTGAACGGGACGTTGACCGGACCTGACGACCCCGGCTACGAGGACGCGCGCGCCGTCTACAACGCGATGATCGACATGCGTCCCGCCCTCATCGCGAGCTGCACCGACACCGACGACGTACGCCGCGTCATCGGCTTCGCCCGCGACCACCAGCTGCTGCTCGCCGTGCGCGGCGGCGGACACCACGGCGCCGGGCTCGGCACCTGCGACGGCGGAGTGGTCCTCGACCTCTCCCCGCTCAAGGACATCAGCGTCGACCCCGAGGCCCGCACCGTACGCGTCGGGGGCGGCTGCGTATGGGGCGAGGTGGACCGCGCCACCAACGCGCACGGCCTCGCCACACCGAGCGGCATCATCTCCACGACCGGCGTCGGCGGCATCACGCTCGGCGGCGGCCTCGGGCACCTGAGCCGCAAGTACGGCCTGACCATCGACAATCTGCTCGAGGCGGATGTGGTGCTCGCGAGCGGTGAGGCCGTGCGGGCGAGCGCGGCCGAGAACAGCGATCTGTACTGGGCGATCCGCGGCGGTGGCGGCAACTTCGGGGTCGTGACGTCGTTCCTGTTCCGGCTGCACGAACTGAGCACCGTCGTCGCGGGCCCGACCTTCTGGCCCGTCGAGCTGGGCACCGAAGTCCTCGCCGCCTACCGGGACTTCCTGCCGTCCGCGCCCCGTGAACTCAACGGCTTCTTCATGTACGGGTCCGTGCCGCCGGCCCCGCCGTTCCCGGAGGCGATCCAGGGCCGCAAGACGGCCGCCGTCGTGTGGTGCTGGGCCGGTGACGACGCCGAGGCGGCCGCCCGGGCGATGGCTCCGCTCCTTGACGTGCTGCCGGAGCCGCTGCTGCACGGACCCGCGCCGATGCCGCACCCCGCGCTGCAGTCGGCGTTCGACGGGCTGTACCCGCCCGGCGACCAGTGGTACTGGCGCGCGGACTTCGTCGACCGGATCCCGGACGAGGCGGTCGCGCTGCACGCCAAGTTCGGCGCCGATCTGCCGACCGTGCAGTCCACGATGCACCTGTACCCGATCGACGGCGCCGTCCACGACCACGCTCCGGCGGACACTCCGTGGAGCTATCGCGAGTCGACCTGGGCTTCGGTGTACGCCGGCGTCGACCGTGATCCCGCCAACGCCGATCTCATCAAGCGCTGGACCGTCGACTACTTCGAGGCGCTGCACCCGTACTCGGCCGGCGGTGCGTACGTGAACATGATGATGGACGAGGGCCAGGAGCGGGTGCGGGCCAGCTACCGCGACAACTACGCGCGGCTCGCGCGGATCAAGGCCGCGTACGACCCGGAGAACCTGTTCCGGCTCAACCAGAACATCCAGCCGGCGCCGCGGCCGCCGTTCGAGGCGCGGCCCTGATCATGCGGAAGGGCCCGGGGTGCGCTCCGCACCCCGGGCCCCTCGGCTCGGCCCGCTCAGTCCTGCCCCGTCCTGCTCAGTCCCGCTCGGCCCGCTCGGTCCCGCTCAGCCCGCGAACTCGGCCCTCCACGCCTCGACTTCGTCCGCCGAACGCGGCAGACCGGCCGACAGGTTCTCGTGCCCGTCGGCGGTGACAAGAAGATCGTCCTCGATCCGTACGCCGATACCGCGCCACTCCTCGGGGACGGTGAGGTCGTCCGGCTGGAAGTACAGGCCGGGCTCGACCGTGAGCACCATGCCGGGCTCCAGGACCCCGTCGACGTACTCCTCGCTGCGGGCGTGCGCGCAGTCGTGCACGTCGAGGCCGAGCATGTGGCCGGTGCCGGCCATCGTGAAGCGACGCTGCAGATGGAGGTCGTACGCGCGCTCCGCCGGGCCCTCGATGAAGCCCCACTCGACGAGCCGGGCCGCGAGATGGCGCTGCGCCGCCTCGTGGAAGTCGCGGTAGGCGGCGCCCGGCTTGACCGCCGCGAAGCCGGCCTGCTGCGCCTCGTACACCGCGTCGTAGATCTTGCGCTGCACCGGCGTGAACGTACCGCTGATCGGCAGGGTGCGGGTCACGTCGGCGGTGTAGAGGGTGCGCGACTCGACACCGGCGTCGAGCAGGAGCAGCTCCCCCGGGCGCACGGGGCCGTCGTTGTCCGTCCAGTGCATGATCGTGGCGTGCTCGCCGGCGGCGCAGATCGAGCCGTACCCGACGTGGTTGCCTTCGAGCCGGGCGCGGCGGTAGAAAGTGCCCTCGATCCAGCGCTCGGAGGTGGCGACCGCCGTCGACAGCTCGCCGACCACATCGGTGAAGCCGCGGACCGTGGAGTCCACGGCGGCGCGCATCTCGTCGATCTCCCAGGCGTCCTTGACGAGCCGGAGCTCGCTGAGCGCCTCCTCCAGATCCGTGTCGCGCTCCTCGTCGGAGGTGACAGCGGCCTCCAGGGCCGGGTCGAGGCCGCGGACGATCCGGGTCGGCACGCCGGAGGAAGCGGCCAGGTCCTCGGCCGCCGTACGGACGTCACGGCACGCGAGGCCGAGCACGCGCTCGGACTCGGCCAGTGAACGGCGGCGGCCCATCCACAGTTCGGCGGTGTACCCGATCCAGAACTCGTCGTTGTCCCGTGCGTCGCGCGGCAGCTGGTAGCAGTAGGCGTCGTGGCCGCCGTCCGCGCGGGGTTCGAGGACGAGGGCGCCGTCGCGGGCCTGGTCGCCGGTCATGTGCACATAGCCCGTGTAGGGCCGGAACGGGTAAGTGTCGTCGTTCGAGCGGGTCTTGAGGTTCCCCGACGGGATCACCAGGCGCTCGCCGGGGAAGCGCGCGGAGAGCGCGGCGCGACGTCGGGCGGCGTACGGAGCCTGCGCGTCGGGCTCCAGGTCGTGCCGTTCGGTGTCCGCCCACCCCGTGCGCATCAGAGCGGAGAGTTCCGCGGAGATTTCTGTGTAGAGACCGTTCTTCCGGCGCTTCGCCACGTCGTCCACCTTTTCTGCGTCCGCACCAATCCTCTTGCGTCGGCGAACGTAACCGGCGCCGCGGGGGCGTGGTGCCCGGTGGTGCCAGTGGCACGGATCGGCCAAGGCGGTGTCCGGACCGCCGATAATGCCGGGTATGACGATGAACGAGAGCCGCGTATGACGCCCGCGAAACTCGGCCGGGCTCTGCGGTCCCTGGGGCTCGACGACACGGCGGCCCGGCTCTATCTGGCGCTGCTCGATGTCGCCCCGGCCCCGCTGGGCGAGGTGGGCCGGGCAGCGGAGCTGGACGGCGGCGAGCTGACCCGCGCGTACGACGGTCTGGTCGACGCGGGTCTGGCGAGCGCGGCCGCGCAGGGTGCGGACGTGGTGGCGCCGGTGCCGCCGGGCGCGGGTCTGGAGATCCTCGCCCGGCACCGGGCGGCCGAGGTCGAGGAGTCGCGGATCGCCGTCGGCGGCGCCTTCGAGTCCTTCCGGCGGCAGCGGCTCGCGGCGTACAACGACGATCTCGTGGAGGTCGTCACCGGCGACGCGATCGGGCCCCGGATCCGGCAGGCCTGGGCGAGCGCCCGGACGCAGATCCGGCAGTTCGAGTCACCGCCGTACTTCCCTCTGCAGGGCGCCACCGACGACGCGCTGGCCACGCTCGCGCGCGGAGTGACCCAGCGGGTCGTCTACTCGCGGGCGTCGCTCGAGCACCCGGGTCATCTCACCGACGTCATCGAGCCGTGCGTCAAGGCCGGCGAACAGGCCCGGGTACTGCCCTCGGTGCCGGTCAAGCTCGTGATCATCGACGAGGCGTACGCGCTGGTCTCGCTGTCCATCAAAGAGGCCGATGTGCACAACACGATGCTGGTGGTGCAGCCGTGCGGACTGCTCTCGGCGCTGATGGCGCTGTTCGAGCAGTCCTGGCACAACGCCCTGCCGTTCCACGGCCGCACCACCCGCCCCGGCGGTCTGCCGCCCGCCGACCGCCGGCTGCTCTGGCTTCTCGCGAGCGGCGCGACCGACGAGGTCATCGCGCGCGAACTCGGCATCAGCCGCCGCACCCTCTTCCGCCGCCTGCAGGTCCTGATGGCGCAGCTGGGCGCGGCGAACCGCTTCCAGATGGCGTTGCAGGCGCAGCGCCACGGGTGGCTGTGACCGCTGCTTCTCCCCGCCGTCACGGTGCGGCTGCTTCTCCCCGCCGTCACGGCGGCGCTACTTCTCCCTGCTGTCACGGCGGCGCGCTACTTCTCCCCGCCGTCGCGGTGCCGCGTCCCCGGCAGCATCTCCTGGACCTTGGCCTTGAAGCCCTGCCGGATCATCCCGGTGCGGTCGCTGTCGCCCTTGAGGATGGAGACGGCGGCCGCCTCGATCTGGTCGAGCGTCGCGTGCGGCGGGATCGGCGGGACGGCCGGATCGGTGCGGAAGTCGAGGACGTACGGGCGGTCGGCGGCCAGCGCGTGCTGCCAGGCGCCCTCCACGTCGGCGGCCTTCTCGATCCGGGCGCCGGACAGGCCGAGCGAGCGCGCGAAGTCCGCGTAGGCGACGTCCGGGAGCGACTGCGAGGGCAGGAACTGCGGGGCGCCGGTCATGGCGCGCATCTCCCAAGTGACCTGGTTCAGATCCTGGTTGTTGAGGATCGCGACGATCAGCCGGGGGTCGCTCCACTGCTCCCAGTACTTGGCGACGGTGATGAGTTCGGCGAGCCCGTTCATCTGCATCGCACCGTCGCCGACCAAAGCGATGGCCGGGCGGTCCGGGTGCGCGAACTTGGCGCCGATCACGTACGGGACGCCGCAGCCCATGGTCGCGAGGGTGCCGGAGAGCGAGCCGCGCATGGTGCCGCGCAGCCGAAGATGGCGGGCGTACCAGTTCGCGGCCGAACCCGAGTCCGCGGCGAGGATCACGTCGTCGGGCAGCAGTCGGTCGAGGGCGTGCACGACGTACTCGGGGTTGACCGGGTCGGCCTCCACGGCGGCGCGCCGCTCCATCACCTGCCACCAGCGGTCCGTGTCCTTCTCGATCTTCCTGCGCCACTTCCCCGGCTTCTTGCGCTCGAGCAGCGGCAGCAGCCGGTCGAGGGTCGCGCGGGCGTCCCCGACCAGGTTGAGCTCGAACGGATACCGCAGTCCCACCATGAACGGGTCGATGTCGATCTGGACGGCCCGCGCCTGCCCGAACTCCGGCAGGAACTGGCTGTACGGGAAGCTCGATCCGATCACGAGCAGGGTGTCGCAGTCCTGCATCAGCTCATAGCTGGGCCGGGTGCCGAGCAGTCCGATGGCGCCGGTGACGTACGGCAGATCGTCGGGCAGCGCGTCCTTGCCGAGCAGCGCCTTGGCCACGCCCGCCTGAAGGACGTCCGCCAGTTCCTTCACCTGGTCCTGCGCGCCGCGCGCGCCCTGCCCGATGAGCACGGCGACCTTCTCGCCCGCGTTGAGGATCCCGGCCGCCTCGGCCAGTTGGCTGTCGGCGGGTACGGGCGCGTACCGGGGCATCCCCAGGCTGGACGGAACCATCTTGAAGGCGTGCCCGGGCGCCTCGTATTCCAGTTCCTGCACATCGGCCGGGACGATCAGCGCGGTCACGGTGCGTTTGGCCTGAGCGGTGCGGATCGCGCGGTCGAGGGCGTTGGGCAGCTGCTGCGGGACAGTGATCATCTCGCAGTAGTCGCCGGCGACGTCCTTGAAGAGGCTCAGGAGATCGACTTCCTGCTGGTACGAGCCGCCCATCGCGCTCCGGTTGGTCTGCCCCACGATCGCGACGACCGGCACATGGTCGAGCTTCGCGTCGTAGAGGCCGTTGAGCAGATGGATGGCCCCGGGCCCCGAGGTCGCCACGCACACCCCGACCCGGCCGGTGAACTTGGCGTATCCGACCGCTTCGAGCGCGGACATCTCCTCGTGCCGGGACTGGATGAACACGGGCTGGTTGTCGGCACGTCCCCAGGCGGCGAGCAGTCCGTTGATGCCGTCTCCCGGGTAGGCGAAGACATGCTCGACGTCCCAGGCGCGCAGTCGCTGGAGGATGTGGTCGGAGACCTTGGTGGACACGGCGGAACCTTTCGTGAGCAGAGGGCGGGGTGCGAGGTCGGTGACGGCCCGGGGTGCGCCCGCGAGCGAGGCAGTGTCCGGCGAGGGGCTGAGGCGGCGGCCTCCACTGCCTTCCGCGGGGGACGTCGTCGCCGGTTACCCTGCGGCGCGCACCTCACACACCGGCCTGTTCACCGCGTTTCGGGGTACTCACCCCGCATGCGAACCGGGGTGATCGACGTGGGGTCCAACACGGTGCGGCTGATGGTCGCGGACGTGGAGGGCGGTGCACCGCTGCCGGTGCACACGGCCAAGGTGCGGCTGCGCCTGGCCGAACAGCTGGAGCGGAGCAGGGTGTTGCCGCCCAGCGCGCTGGCGGCACTGACCGAGGCCGTGGCATCGGTGCGCGCGCAGAGCGAGCGCTGGGGCGCGCCCGAGCCGTTCGCCTTCGCGACGGCGGTGGTGCGCGATGCGCCCAACCGGGACGAGGTGCTGGACGCCGTACGGAAGGACACCGGAGTACGACTGCACGTGCTGCCGGGCGAGGTCGAGGCCGAGCTGACCTTCCTGGGCGCGCGCCGGTGGATGGGCTGGCGGGCCGGACCGCTCGCGATGCTCGACATCGGGGGCGGCTCCCTCGAAGTGGCCGTGGGGCGCGGCCGGTTGCCCGAGTTCGCGGTGTCGCTGCCGCTGGGCGCGGGACGGCTGACGCGCGAGTACTGCAACAACTCGGACGATCCGCCCCCGAACAAGGCGCTGCGGGCGATGCGCCGGGCGGTGCGCCATCAGCTGCGTGATGTGGCGGCCCGGGTGCGCTGGGAGTCGCCGCGCACGAGCGTGGCCGCCTCCCGCACGTTCCAGCAGCTGGCCCGGCTGTGCGGGGCGCCGGCCGGACGTCATGGCCCGTTCACACCACGGGAGTTGAGCCGGGACGATCTGGCCTTCGCGGTCAAGCGGCTGGCGTCCCTGCCGGCCTCGGGCCGCGCGAAGCTGCGCGGCATCTCGGCCGCGCGCGCCAGACAGTCGCTCGCGGGTGCGGTGGTCGCCCACACGGTGATGGAACTGACCGGGATCTCGACGGTGACGATCTCCCCCTGGACCGTACGGGAAGGCATTCTGCTGCGGCAGATGGAGGACGGGGCCGGGTGGTGGCCGGCCGGTACGTCGGACCTGGCGCTCGCGGGGACCGTGCCGCGGCCGGCCGAGCTGAGGGTCGCGCTGACGAGTTGAGGGTCGCGCCAGCCGAGTTGAGGGTCGCGTCCGCCGGGCGGGTTCGGCGCGTTGCTGCGGTGGGCCCGGGCGCAGGTTTCCCGGACCGGCGGGAAGGTACCCGGCTGTCATCCACCCGGAGGTGTGACATGGCCGAGTACGGCTACTTCCTGGCGACCGAGGAGTTCGGACCCGCGGAGCTCGTCGAGCAGGCGCGGATGGCCGAGCAGGCGGGGTTCGAGTCCCTGTGGATCTCCGACCACTTCCATCCGTGGAACGCGGCGCAGGGCCAGAGCCCGTTCGTCTGGTCGGTGATCGGTGCGCTCGCGGAGGCCGTCTCGCTGCCGATGGGCACCGCGGTGACCTGTCCGACGCTGCGGATGCATCCGGCGGTGGTCGCGCAGGCCGCGGCGACGAGCGCGGTGATGACGGGCGGCCGGTTCCGCCTCGGTGTCGGCTCCGGCGAGGCACTCAACGAGCACATCCTCGGCACCCGTTGGCCGCCCGCACATGTCCGTCTCGACATGCTGGAAGAGGCGGTCCAGGTGATGCGGCAGCTGTTCACCGGCGAGGAGATCAACCACTACGGCAAGCACTACACCGTGGAGAACGCCCGCCTGTACACCGTGCCCGACGCACCCGTGCCGATCGATATCTCGGGCTTCGGCTCCAAGGCCACGTCGCTGGCCTCACGCGTGGGCGACGGCTACATCACGATGACACCCGACGCGGCGCTCGTGACCCGGTTCCGCAAGGGCGGAGGCGGCTCGAAGCCCGTCAGCGGAGGCCTGAAGGTCTGTTACGGACCGGACCGCGACGAGGCCGTACGCACCGTGCGCCGCCTGTGGGCGAGCCAGCTGCTGCCCGGCGAGATGGGCCAGATCCTGCCCTCACCACGCCACTTCGAGCAGCTCGAACCGCTGATCACCGAGGAGCAGGTGGCGGACGCGATGGTCTGCGGCGACGACGTGGACGCGCATGTCGCCGCCTTGTCGGCCTTCGCGGAGGCGGGCTTCGACCGGGTGTACGTGAACCAGATCGGGCCGGATCAGCGGGGGTTCTTCGACTTCTACCGGACGAAGGTGCTGCCGCAGCTGCAGCAGGGGGCGCGCTGAGCAAGCGCTTTGGCGTCGGAGACGTCCACGGGTACGGGCAGCGCCATCCCGCCGGCCTCGCGTATCTCCTCCGCCACCGCCGCGAGCCCCGCGCGTCCGCGTGCGATCAGCGCGACCCGGGCGCCGCGGGCTCGCGATCGCTCAGAGCGGCCGCCACGTGCTGAAGGGACCGGGTCCGCGGCGCCGAGAGGCCCCCGCCCCCCGGGCACCCCCGGCGCCGCCCCCACCCCCCCC
>NZ_JAEIMH010000057.1:43979-46570 GCF_016464295.1 Streptomyces sp. N35
CCCCGGGCCCCCGCGGGCCCGAACTCCCCCAGAGCGCCCGCCCCGTGCTGAGGGGCCCGGGCCGCGGCCGCAGGACCCGCCGTCCCAGGCGGCACCCGCGGCCGCGACCACAGTCCCTCGGCCACTCAGCCGGCAGCCGGGTATCCCGGCCCCGCGGCCTCAAACCCCGGTCGGTACAGAAGAGTTGGCGGGTGCGGGTGTTCCGCAAGCGGACCGCGGCGCCCTGCGGTCAGTGCGGACGCGCTCGTCGGGCAGCACCTCGACGGCACCGATCCCGCCTCCGGGCGCCGGCCATGGCGGGCTCACCCCTGCTTCCCGCCGGGCCCGCCGCTGCCGAAGGCCCCGCCGCCCCCGCTCCACTTGGACGGCTCCTGGTCGGTGCTGCTCCTCGTGCCGGAGTGCCGCAGCTGGTGCGGGGTCCGCCGCGGGCTGTCCGGCGGCAGCTCGTCCGGCTCCCTGACCTCCTGAACCGGTCCCGACGGCCGGCCTCCGGGCAGCCGCGGCTGCTCCTCCGGGCGCGGCGGCCGCGGCGCGCGGTCCTGCCTGCGGCGGCCCCACACAAACGCTCCGATCAGCATGCCCACGATGGCGAGCCCCACCAGGCCCAGCACGACACCGACCGCCGCGCCTGGTGCGGCGGCCTGCTCGGTCCAGCCGGTACTCATGACGTCCGTCCCGGTGTTCTTGGAGTTCATGGCGTTCATGGCGTTCATCCGTCGCGAGTACCCGCCCGGCCGCCCCTCAGGCACCGCCCTGTCACACCGCCCCGCACCCGCTGTGACCCGGAACACGGGAACCCGCCGCACGCCGCGGAGAGGACGTGATGTGAGGTGGAACGGCGACAACGGCATGGAGTACGGATGCGGGAACGGATCAGGGCGGGCGACCGCGAGGCCTTCGCGGAGCTCTACGAGGAGCACGCCCGGGCGGTCTACCACCATGCCCTGCGGCTGACCGGCGACTGGTCGGCGGCCGAGGAGATCATGTCCGATACGTTCCTGGACGCCTGGCGGACCCGGGAGCGGGTGGAACCGGAGGGCGGCTCCCTCAAGCCCTGGCTGCTCGGCATCGCCACCAACAAGGCGCACAACGCGAACCGGGGCAGGATCCGGCGCCTCGCCTTCCTGGCCCGGTGCCCCGCGCCCCCCCCCGGCCCGGCCGTCGCGGCGGGGGCCGCGGCGCGGATCGCCGGCACACGCCAGCTCGCCGCGGTGCAGGCAGCGCTGGGCAGGCTGAAGCGTCCGGAGCGCGAGGTGCTCGCCCTGTGCGTATGGGCCGGTCTGGACTACGAGCAGGCCGCGCAGGCGCTGGACATCCCGGTGGGGACGGTGCGTTCGAGGCTGTCGCGCGCCCGCGCACGCCTGCGCCGGATCGCCGACGAGGAGGTCGCGGCCCGGCGGGAACCGCCAGGGGGCGGCGGAGAGAAGAACAGTGGCGCCGCGTTCGCGGCTCTGCCCGTACAGGAGGCAACTCGATGACCGCCCCGATGAATTCGGCATCCGGCCCCGACCGGGCCGCCCGCGATGAGGTCGCCGCACTGCTTCCGGTGCCGCCCGAGAGGGCGCTCCCCGCGGGCGTTCACCGCCACCACAAGGACAAGCTCATGCAGTTGATCGACAACGACCGGGCCCCCGCCCCGGCCCCGAGGCGCCGCCCGCGGATGCGACCTGCCCTGCTGGTACCGGCCGCGCTCGCGGTCGCCGGGGCCCTGGTCGTCGCACTCGGCACCGGATCCGAGGGGCAGCCCGGCGCCGGTCCGGCGAAGGGGACCCGGATCGAGGCGCAGAACCAGCAGGGCGCGGTCGTCCTGCTCGACCGGATCGCCGCGGCCGCCGAGGAGACCGAGCCGGCGAAGGTACGGGCCGACCAGTTCGTCTACGTGCGTTCCCTGCAGACCGGCAACAAGGGCGACTTGAACGGAAAGGTCGAGGTCACCCCTGCCGCACCGCGCGAGGTGTGGATGTCGCAGCGGCCGGGCCCGACGCTGCGCTACGGGCTCATCCACCAGGACGGCGACTACTTCCCGATCGAGGAGGGCGTACCGGACGGCGAGACCTCCGAGGGCACTGCGGAGAGCATCCACCGGCCCACGTACAACTGGCTGGCCGGACTGCCCACCGATCCGGACGACCTGCTTGAACTCCTGTACGCGCAGACCGAACCGAGCGAGGTGACGGACGCTCACCAGGCGGTCTTCGAAGCGATCGGCAACCTGATCGCGGAAACGGTGCTCCCGCCGGCGAACGCGGCGGCTCTCTACAAGGCCGCCGCCAAGCTGCCCGGCGTCACCGAGGTGGCCGACGCCGTGGGCGCGAAGGGCCGGCACGGGATCGGCATCGCCCGCGTGGACCCGTTCTCGTCCGTCCGCACCACCTGGGTCTTCGACAGGACGACGCTGTCCTACCTGGGGCAGCGCGACACCTTGACGAAGGACTCCTTCCGCGGCGCCGCGGGTGCGTTCCTGGGTGCGTCGGCGGTCCTGGAGCGCGGCATCGTGGACGCCGAGCGCGAGCGGCCCTGACGGCGACCCCCGGGGGGGGGCGGCCCGCGGGGGGCCCCCCCCCGGCCCCGGGGGGGGGGGGCGGGGGGGG
>NZ_JAEIMH010000057.1:46580-64028 GCF_016464295.1 Streptomyces sp. N35
GGCGGCGCCGGGGGGGGGGCCCCCGCGGGCCCCCCCCCCCCCCGGGGGCCTGGGGTGTTCGGCCTGGAGAATCGGCCGCTCCGGGTCATGCGACCGGCTCGCGGATACGGCGCTCAAGTGACCTATGACACAACCCGGTTCCGGCCGGAAGGGCACGATCCTCGCGGGAGTTGTCACAGATCCACGCCGTCCGGCATCCCCTGGGTGACCGCTTCCGCACGCACCGAGGAGCCGCAGATGAGCCAGTCCACGGACCCCGCCACCGCCACCTTCGTCGAGCACCGCAATCTGCTGTTCACCGTCGCGTACGAGATGCTCGGCTCCGCGGCGGACGCCGAGGACGTCCTGCAGGAGACCTGGCTCAAGTGGACCGGCGTGGAGTTCGACGAGGTCCGTGAGCCGCGGGCGTACCTGGTGCGGATCACCACCCGGCAGGCGTTGATGCGGCTGCGCTCGCTCAAACGCCGCAAGGAGGACTACGTGGGCCCATGGCTGCCCGAGCCGCTGCTCACCGCCCCGGATGTGGCCGAGAACGTCGAGCTCGCCGAGAGTGTCTCGACGGCGATGCTCCTCGTCCTCGAGACGCTCTCGCCCACCGAACGCGCGGTGTTCGTGCTGCGGGAGGTCTTCGCCCTCGGATACGACGAGATCGCGGCCGCGGTCGACAAATCCCCCGCGGCCGTACGGCAGATCGCGCACCGCGCCCGCAGCCATGTCGCGGCGCGCAGGCCCCGCGAGACCGTGACCTCGCACGCGGCGCAGGGCGCGCTCGACGCGTTCCGGTCCGCCGTCGAGACCGGTGATCTGCAAGGTCTGCTCGACCAGCTGGCGCCGGATGTCGTGATGCTGACGGACGGCGGCGGGGTCAAGCAGGCGCTGCTCCACCCTCTCGCCGGTGCCGCGGAGGTGGCTTCCTTCCTCAGGCTCGCCGTGCCCCGGCTCAAGGAGACCGGCTCGGTCGAACCGGCCCAGGTCAACGGGCATCCGGCGCTGATCATCCGGATCGGCGGGGACCTGGACGGGGTCCTGACCGTACGGATCGACGAGGGCCTGATCACCGGGCTTTACCACGTCCGCAACCCGGAGAAGCTCTCGCGCATGGCGGACGAGACCCCCGTCGGCCGCTGAGGGCCGCCGGCGGGTCCGGGCTTGATCCGTCCCGTGCGCGGTACCCGTCCCCGATGACCCGCATCGACACCGCGGACGGCGCCCGACGAGCGGAGGGCCGCCCGTGATCACGCACTCCGGATTCACCACCGAGCCCTGGCAAGTGCGGGAGGAATCCCTGCAGTTGGATGTGCTGCCGCAGACGGAGTCGCTGTTCGCGCTCTCCAACGGCCATATCGGCTGGCGCGGCAATCTCGACGAGGGTGAGCCGCACGGCCTGCCCGGCAGCTACCTCAACGGTGTCCACGAGCTGCACCCCATGCCGTACGCCGAAGCGGGTTACGGCTATCCGGACTTCGGCGAGTCCGTCATCAATGTCACCAACGGCAAGGTGATGCGGCTGCTCGTCGACGACGAACCCTTCGACCTGCGCTACGGCACGCTCCACCACCACGAACGCACCCTCGACTTCCGTACGGGTCAACTGCACCGCGCCGTCGACTGGACCTCGCCCGCGGGACGCCGTGTCCGGGTGCGCTCGACCCGGCTCGTCTCGCTGACCCAGCGCGCCGTGGCCGCGATCCGTTACGAGGTGGAGCCGGTCTCGCACGAGACGCGGGTCGTCGTACAGTCCGAGCTCGTGGCCAATGAGCAACTGCCGCCGCACAACGGGGACCCGCGCGGCTCGACCGTGCCGCAGTCGCCGCTGCGTGCCGAGGAACATCACGCCTCCGACGTGCATCTGGGCCTGATCCACTCCACCGAGAAGAGCGGACTGCGCGTCGCCGTGGCCGCCGAGCACCGGGTGGACGGACCGGACGGCTGGCAGGGCACCTCCGAGGCCGAAGCCGATCTCGCGCGCTACACCGTGGTCGGCCGCCTCTCCCCCGGCGAACGGCTGCGGGTGGACAAGACGGTGGCGTACGGCTGGTCGCGTACCCGCTCGCTGCCGGCGCTGCGGGACCAGGTGGACGCCGCACTGGCCGCCGCCCGGCATACGGGGTGGCAGGG
Source organism: Streptomyces sp. N35 (assembly GCF_016464295.1). Classification (NCBI taxonomy): domain Bacteria; kingdom Bacillati; phylum Actinomycetota; class Actinomycetes; order Kitasatosporales; family Streptomycetaceae; genus Streptomyces; species Streptomyces sp. N35. The sequence continues at coordinate 48,699 of NZ_JAEIMH010000057.1, forward strand.
GCTCGCCGACGAACAGCGCGGGCGCCTCGACGCGTTCTGGGACTGTGCCGATGTGGAGGTGCGCGGCGACCAGCGGCTGCAGCAGGCCGTACGGTTCGCCCTGTTCCACGTGCTGCAGGCGGGCGACCGGGCCGAGGAACAGCCCATTCCCGCCAAGGGGTTGACCGGTCCCGGCTACGAGGGGCACTGCTTCTGGGACACCGAGGCGTACATCCTGCCGATCCTCACCTACACCGACCCCGACGCCGTGGCCCAGGCCTTGCGGTGGCGGCACAGCACCCTGCCCCTGGCGCGGGAGCGCGCGAGCCAACTCGGCCTCGCGGGCGCGGCGTTCCCGTGGCGCACCATCGCGGGCCGGGAGTGCTCGGGCTACTGGCCGGCCGGTGCGGCCGCCTTCCACGTCAACGCGGCCATCGCCGCGGCGGCGGTGCGCTATGTGCAGTGCACGGGCGACGAGGACTTCGAGCGGCATATCGGCGTGGACATCCTGGTGCACAGCGCACGTCTGTGGCACTCGCTCGGGCATCACGACGAGGCGGGCGTCTTCCATATCGACGGGGTGACGGGGCCTGACGAGTACAGCGCCCTGACGAACGACAACCTCTACACGAATCTCATGGCCCAGCAGAACCTCCGCGACGCCGCCGACGCCGTGGAGCGGCACCCGGAGGCCGCGCGGCGCCTGGGTGTCGACGAAGGGCAGGTGCGCTGCTGGCGCCGGGCCGCCGACGCCATGGCCGTCCCGTACAGCGAAGAGCTCCAAGTGCACGAGCAGTCCGCCGGGTTCACCCGCCGGGCCCGCTGGGACTTCGCCGCCACGCACCCCGACCAGTACCCGCTGATGCACCACTTCCACTACTTCGCGCTCTACCGCAGCCAGGTGATCAAGCAGGCGGATCTGGTGCTCGCGCTCTTCCTGCGCGGCGACGCGTTCACCGACGAGGAGAAGGCGCGGGCGTTCGCGTACTACGAGGAGCTGACCGTGCGGGACTCGTCCCTGTCGGCCGCCTTCCAGGCCGTCGTCGCCGCCCGTACGGGACATCTGGACCTGGCGTACGACTACCTCGGCGAGACCTCGCTCATCGATCTGCTCGACCTGGAGCAGAACACCCGCGACGGCCTGCACCTCGCCTCGCTCGCGGGCAGCTGGATCGCCCTGGTCGCGGGTTTCGGCGGACTGCGCCGCCAGGGCGGCGACCTCTCCTTCGCACCGCGGCTGCCCGACCACCTCTTCCGGCTCGCGTTCCGCATCACCGTGTTCGGCCGCCGGATCCGCGTGCGCATCACGCCCGACGCGGCGGAGTACACCCTGCTCAGCGGCGAGCCGCTGGTCATCCGCCACCACGGCGACGAGGTGCGGCTCACCCCTGAGCGCACGGAGACCCGGCCGCTGCCCGACCTGACGCCGCCGCGCACTCCCTCGCAGCCGAAGGGGCGTGAGCCTGTGCCGTTCGCCCAGCAGTGACGCCCCCGCGGCCTCGAAAGTCCCCTCGGCTCAGCGGAAACGAGCGCGGTACCGCTCCCTGCGGCGCTCGGCCCGCAGCATCGGGGCCCGTTCGCTCTCGGACGTACCGCCCCAGATGCCCGACGTCTGCCCGCTGCGCAGCGCCAAGTCCAGGCACTGCTGCGTCACCGGACACCGACGGCACACCGCCTTCGCCTCCTGGAGGTCCCGCAGCGCAGGGCCTGTCGATCCGACGGGGAAGAACAACTCCGGGTCCTCCCGCACGCATTCGGCCCGTTCCATCCACTCCATGTCCATCCCTTCACGGCACCGGAGCCTCGCGGGTACCCCGCGTACCGCAGGAGATGGGTGGGCCAGAGACAAAATTCGTAGCTTCCGCGTCCGCGCGGACCGGCAGGCCACGCACTCTGTCCGCGCCTGACTGTCAGTGACAGTGGGTCGTCCGGCCCAGTGTCGCCTCCGCAGTCGCGCCCGGGCGGGTCCACTGCGGGGTGGGGCGGCCGGTCGGGCCCCAGGTGGGGTTGCCGTCCGCGTCGAAGCGCCAGGACCAGCACGCGTCGAGCCCCTTGGGCCAGCCCTCGGGGTTGTCCTCCCACTGCTCGCCGCGGCCGTACGGTGTCATGTCGAGCAGACCGAGGGCCGGGTTCGCGCGCTCGTTGCCGCGGCCCGTCGTGGAGTACGTGAGGAACGTACGGTCGCCGTCGCGCAGATAGCTCGCGAGGTAGCCCATCTCGCCGCCGGCCGGCTCGTCGATGCCGCGCACCGAGTACCAGGGCTGGGTGTAGCCCATGAACTCGACGTAGGCGGCGACTTCGTCCCAGGCGCCCGTGGTGACGACGGCGAAGGAGACGTTGCGGGCGTTGAGGTAGACGGAGTCGTCGAGGTGCCAGGCCGTGGTGGTGCAGCCCTCGCACTGTCCCTGGTGGGGCGCGCCGTCGTACCACATGTGCTTGTAGACCACGAGCTCCTCGCGCCCCTGGAACAGGTCGAGGAACGGCACGGGCCCTGCGTCGCCGACCACTTCGACGCTCCCGTCGAACTCCACCATCGGCAGCCGCCGCCGGGCCGCCGCGATCGCGTCCGACTCGCGTGTGTGCGCCTTCTCGCGTACCAGCAGCTCGTCCCGTGCGGCCTGCCAGGTGGCCAGGTCGACGACGGGCGGGCGGCCGGACAGTTCGTTCGTCATGAGTTCTCCGCGGTGTCTGGTGCGGGCGGCGCCGTACGGCGCCGCGTACCGGTCATCGGAGATGACTCCGCGCGACGCCGGAACTCATCGGCGTCTAGGCTCGGTGTATGGCTGGTGGTGGAGAGTTCACAAGGGATCAGAACTACATCACGACGCGGATCACGGCCGACGGCCGCGACGGCTTCCCCGTGGAGCCCGGGCGCTACCGCCTGATCATCGCCCGCGCCTGTCCCTGGGCGAACCGGGCGGCGATCGTACGGCGTCTGCTGGGGCTCGAGGGCGTCCTTTCGATGGGGATCGCCGGACCGCTGCACGACGAGCGCAGCTGGTCGTTCGATCTGGACCCCGGCGGCAAGGACCCCGTGCTCGGTATCGAACGCCTCCAGGAGGCGTTCTTCAAACGGGACCCCGACTATCCGCGCGGTATCACCGTGCCCGCCCTCGTCGACATTCCGACGGGGCAGGTGGTGACCAACGACTTCGCCCGGATCACGCTCGATCTGGGGAGCGAATGGGCGGCGCATCACCGGGACGGGGCGCCGGATCTCTATCCGGAGAAGCTGCGCGACGAGATCGAGGACGTGGCCGGCAAGGTCTTCACCGACGTGAACAACGGTGTCTACAAGTGCGGTTTCGCCAAGTCCCAGGAGGCGTACGACAAGGCGTACCGCCAACTGTGGGACAGAATGGACTGGTTGGAGGAGCGTCTGACGACACGGCGTTACCTGGTCGGCGACTCGATCACCGAGGCGGATGTGCGTCTCTTCCCCACGCTGGTCCGCTTCGACGCCGTCTACCACGGCCACTTCAAGTGCAACCGGCACAAGCTCACCGAGCTGCCCGCCCTGTGGGCGTACACACGGGACCTCTTCCAGACGCCCGGCTTCGGCGACACCATCGACTTCGAGCAGATCAAGACCCACTACTACGGGGTGCATCGCACGGTCAATCCGACCGGGATCGTCCCGCAGGGCCCTGATCCGAGCGGCTGGCTGACGCCGCACGGACGGGACGAGCTGGGCGGACGGCCGTTCGGCGACGGCACGGCGCCGGGGCCCCCGCCGGCCGGCGAGCGGGTCCCGGCGCTGGTCTGACGGCGCGGGCCTACCCTGACCGGGTGTCCCCCACCGATGCCGCGACAGCAGCCGCACTCCACGCCGGTGGCACGGTGTCCGGGGTGCGGGACCTCTCCGGGGCGCTGTGCGAGGTGGAGCTGCTCGACGGGCGCTCGGTGATGGTGAAGCAGAACCGTGCGCCGAGGGCGACGCGGGCCGAGGCCACGGGCCTGGAGTGGCTGGCGGCGTCAGGAACCGTGCGGGTGCCGTCGCTCTACGGGTGGGACGAGCGGTGGCTGGTGACCGAGCGGGTGGTGACCGGTCCGCCCGGTCGCGCCGCGGCCGTGGAGCTGGGGCGCTCCTTGGCGCGGATGCACCGCGCCGGCGCCCCCGCGTTCGGCGCCCCGCCGCCGAACGGCCCCGTCGCGGCGTACATCGGACAGGCGCCGATGCTCAACAACGCCCAGGACAGCTGGCCGAGTTGGTACGCGGAACATCGCGTCCTGCCGTATCTGCGCACCGCCGTGGACGGCGGCACCATCCGGCCGCGGGAAGCCCGGACCGTCGAGCGGCTCTGCGACCGGCTGCCCGACCTGGCCGGTCCCGCCGAACCACCGGCGCGGCTCCACGGGGATCTGTGGAACGGCAACATCCTGTGGGGCGCCGACGGCCATCCGTATCTGATCGATCCGGCGGCGCACGGCGGCCACCGGGAGACGGACCTGGCCATGCTCCACCTCTTCGGCTGCCCTCAACTGCCCTCGGTCATCGCGGGTTACGAGGAGATCGCCCCGCTCTCCGAGGGCCGGCGCGCCCGCATCCCACTGCACCAGCTCTTTCCGCTCCTGGTGCACACGGTCCTGTTCGGCCGCGGCTACGCCGAACAGGCCCTGGACGCGGCCCGGTCGGCCCTCGCCGTCTGAACCGGCCGCGGAGGCGACGCGTCCGGCGCCATGGACGCGTCCGGCGCCATGGACCCGCACGGCGCACCGGAGCGGCGAACGGACCGATGGCCGAGTGCGGCCGAATGCGGTAACTGGCCGTGCGGATAAGGACAGACGGGCATGAGCGGTGTGAGGTCGGGCACACGCCTTCACGAGGTGCACTCAGATCGCCGTCGTCCCATCCGAAAAGAGGCACTCCCCATGCACCGGCACTTCCGGCACCACAGTGGATCACCCGACCGGCACTCTCCGCCCGGCACACCCGCCGAGGCACGCGCGCGCGTCAAGCGCCTGCTCGCCCTGCGGTTCGGGGCCAACGGCCGTGAGCTGACGCGGGATCCCGGCGTCGCGGACATCCTTCTGGTGACCTCCGAGCTGTGCAGCAACGCACTGACCCACGGGGGTGGCATCGCCGCCTTCGGTATCCACGTAGAAGAAGACGGCGTGGCTTTGGAAGTGGCCGACCACTCCTTCCAGCTCCCCGCCACCCGCGCCGATGCCGCCGACGCCGAGACGCCGGGCGGCTACGGATGGAAGCTCGTGGAGCGGCTGTCCGGCGACGTGAGCGTCATGCTCTGCTCGGACGGCAAGGTCGTCAGCGTATGGATGCCCTTGCGCCCGCACCCGGAGCACTCGCTCGCGGCAACGGCCTGAGACAGCGGAGATCTGGCAAGGCGCGTCCGCATCACCCGCACCGGTGACCGCGCAAACCTCCGTACGCCACAAAGAATTACGGCTGTCCGGGCATTACCTGTCGTCAAGGGGGTACGCGCGGTCCCGAACTCCGCCGCGTCGGCCCTCTTGCCGGATGTGACCGGGACCGCACAGGTCGGCTTGCCCTCCCCGCCGGCCTGATCGGCACCCTGGGCCCGTCCACGGCCGGCAGCGGCGGGGCGCAAGGTTGTCGAAGACGAGAGGTGCATGTGAGTCCGCGGGAAGATGCCAACCGGGAGCGTCTGCACGACGCCCTCAGGGAACGTCACGAAGAGATCGCCGACCGGTGGGTACGGCTGCAGCTGGAGCAGACCGACGCCGTCGACCTCGATGAGGGCCAGCTGCGCACGGAGGCCGCCCAGTTGCTCTCCGCGCTCATGGACGGCCTGGCCGGTGAGACGCCGGTGCGTCATCTCTTCGCCTCGCACCGCGATCTGCGCTCCTGCGTGATGGAGTTGTCGCTGCACCGCGCCCGCGCCGGCGCCTCCCCCACCGACACCTCGCTCGCCGTGCTCTGCCTCAAGGAAGCCCTCCTGGAGGCGATGCAGTACACGACGCGGGACACCGCGGAGCTGTTCGCCGCCGCCGTGCTGATCAACCGGCTGCTCGACACCGCCGGCGCGCTCTCCTTCGAGACGTATGTCGAGGGCCGCGAGGAGATCATCCGGCGCCAGAGCCGCCAACTGCTCGAAGTCTCCACCCCCGTGGTCCGGTTGTGGCGCCATGTGCTGGCCGTGCCCCTGATCGGCACCCTGGACACGGCGCGTACCCAGGTCGTGATGGAGAGCGTGCTGCAGGCCATCCAGGAGCATGAGGCGCAGGTCGCCATCATCGACATCACCGGGGTCCCCGCGGTGGACACGGCCGTCGCCCAGCATCTGATGCACACTGTCAACGCCGTACGGCTGATGGGCGCCGACTGCGTCATCAGCGGTATCCGCCCCCCGATCGCGCAGACCATCGCCCAGCTCGGCATCGATCTGTCGACGATCCTCACCAAGGCCACCCTCGCCGACGCCCTCGCCGCGGCGGTCCGGATCACGGACGAGCCCATGCCCGGCGCGGACGCGAACCTCACGGCGGCCGCACGGTGAACGCTCCGCGGCCTTCGGCCGTGCCCATCCTGCGGCTCGGCGACGTATTGGTGACCGGGCTCCTCAACGAGCTCGACGACACCTCCGCCCTGACGTTCACCGACGAACTGACGGAGCGCATCGTCGCCGACGGCGCGCGCGGCGTCCTGATCGACGTCTCGCGCCTCGACCTCATCGACTCGTTCGTCGCCCGTACCCTCACCGAACTCGCCACCATGGCACGCCTCCTGGGTGCCAGGGTCATCGTCGCGGGGATGCGTCCGGCGGTGGCGATCACGCTGGTCGAACTGGGGCTGCAGCTCAAGGGCGTGGAGACCGCTCTCAACGCGGAGCAGGGCATGCACGCGCTCGGGTGGCAGCAGACGGCACGGTCCCCGAGAGGCGACGCGTATGACGCTCCACGATGAAGCGTTCGCCCGCGGCGCGCGGCACGCCGACACCCCTCTGCGGCCCGTCGGCCTGGACGTCGCTCCCGACGGCGCGCAGACGCACGCGGTGATGAGCGAGCAGGACCTGCTGACCGTCCGGCACGCGGTACGGTCCGCCACGGTCGCGGCCGGGTTCGCTCTGGTGGACCAGACCCGTATCGTCACCGCGGCCAGCGAACTCGCCCGTAACGCCTATGTGCACGGCGGCGGAGGCTCGTTGACCATCGAGGTGCTCGGGCACGGCGCTCGCGGTGGCGTCCGCCTGACAGTGCGGGACGACGGCCCCGGCATCCCCGATCTGGACAAGGCGCTCACCGACGGCTGGACCACCGGGACCGGCCTCGGACACGGCCTCGGCGGGGCCCGTCGGCTCATGCACGAGTTCGACGTGGACACGGCCGTCGGCGAGGGCACCACGGTCACGGCGGTCCGGTGGAACAACCGATGACGGCGGCGACGGCGCAGGGCCATCTGGCGACGCAGGTCCACATGGACCACTACAGCGCCGTCCACATGGCCGCCAACGCGGCGCGCGCCACGGCCGAACTGTGCGCTCTGGGCGGGGCGTTGCCCGAGCGTGCCGCCGTGCTGGCCAGCGAACTGGCGAGCAATGTGGTCAAGCACGCCAAGGACGGCGCGCTCTACCTCCACAAGGCGCCCGACGGTACGGGAGTTCAGATCATCGCCGTCGACCGCGGCCCGGGCATGGCGGACCCCGCTCGGTGCATGGCCGACGGCTACACCAGCACCGGCACGCTCGGTTCGGGCCTGGGCGCCGTGCGGCGTATCGCCGACGAGCTGACCATCCGCTCCCGCCCCGGCGAGGGGACCTTGGTCTGCGCCCGCCTGTCCGCCCCCGGCACTCGGCGCGTGAACGGGCCGGGTCTGGGCGCGCTGTTGATGCCGGCGCAAGGCGAGGAGGAAAGCGGTGACCACTGGGCCATGTCCCGCACCGAGGACACGCGTACCTTCGCCGTGATCGACGGCCTCGGGCACGGCAGTACGGCTGCCGCGGCCTCCCGGGCGGCCGTCGGCATCTTCCTCGGATCCGGCGACCTCCCGCTGCCCGAACTGCTCGAGTCCCTGCACGTCGGGCTGCGGCGCACCAGAGGCGCCGCGGTGGCACTCCTTCGGCAGCGCCCCGGCAGCGTCGAGCACTGCGGCGTGGGCAATGTGCGCGTCGCACTGACCACACCGGACGGGACGGTGCGGCGGATGGCGCCGCGCCCGGGCGTGGTCGGCTGGAACCTCCCCGCGCCGTACGTCGAGCGGATCGACGCCCCCGCGGGAAGCTCCGTGGTCGTGCACACCGACGGCATCGGCGACGCATGGGCGAGGACCCCTTCCCCGGCCACTCTGCGCCTGCCGGCGCCTCTGCTCGCCGCCGCCCTCGCCCATGGCCACCGACTGTCGCGGGACGACGCCACCGTGCTCGTCTCCGGTACGACCAAAGGAAGTTCATGATCACGCACGGCACCACGCACCGCTCGCTGCGGGGTCTGCGTGCCACCCTGCGCCGGCTCGCCCACCAGTGGCGGCTGCCCGCGGAACTGAGGGCCCGGCTCACCCTGTCGGTGTCGACCGTGGCCGCCGAGGAGCTCGACGCGGGCCGCATCGTCACCCTGCACGTGGCACCCGAGCCGACACCGGACGGACGCCCGCCGCAACTGGCCGTCCGGCTGCGCACTCCGCTCGCACCGCCGGGCGTGCCCGCACCGCGGGATCTTCCGCTGCCGGCGGAGCGGTTGCCGGGGGCCGTCACACTGTGGCGGGTGCCGACACAGAGCTGCGCGCCCATGGCGGAGAGTTCCCTCGGCCAGCTGGGACTGCTCCAGGGGGAGGTGCGGGCCGGGTCCGCGGTCGAACGAGCCGACGCGCTCGCCGCGGAACAGGACCGCCTCACCCGCGAGTTGAACGAGACGAACAGCGGCGTGCTCGCCCTGTACGTCCAGCTGGAGGAGCGCGACGAACAGCTGCGCCGTGCCCACGGACGGACCCTGCGCGAGCTCGAGGACGCGCTGCGGCCGCCGCCGGTACGGATCGAGGGCCTGGAGATGGCCGTCCACTACGCGCCCGCCGACACGCACGCCCCGACCGGCGGCGACCTGTACGACTGGTTCCGGCTGCCCGACGGCAGCGTCCACATCACCGTGGTCGACGCACTCGGGCACGGGGTGACGAGCACCCGCAGCGCGCTCAACGTGACCCATGCGGTGCGCACGCTCGCCCTGGAAGGGCATCCGCTCGACTCGATCGTCGCCCGTACCGACGAGATCCTGCTGCCGTTCGACGGCGAACTGATGTCGACGGTGCTGCTCGTACGCATCGATCCCGGCACGGGCCGGCTCTCGGTGGCCAACGGCAGTCATCCGCCACCGCTCCTGGTCCGCGCCGACGGCACCACCACGCTGGTCGAGGTACGTGGCCGCGGTATCGGCTATCCGCTGGCCGGCAGCGAAGCCGTGCGGCACGAACAGCTCGGCCCGGGCGACCTGTTGGTGCTCTACACGGACGGCCTGACCGAGAGCCGCCGCGACCCGATCGAGGGCGAGGCCCGGCTCGCAGCCGCCGCAAGTCGCCTGCGCGACCTGCCCATAGCGGAGTTTCCCGGCGCGATCGCGGCCGAACTGCACACGCGGATCCTCCATTCCGACGACACCCTCGCCTTGGCGGTGCGCCGCACGATGCCGACTCCAGGTGGAACACCTTGAACCCCACAAGCCCCTTCTCGGTGACCCACCGCGCACGCCGCGGTGGCACCGTCCTGACCATCACCGGAGAGCTCGACTACGACGCCACACCCGCGGTGCGCAAAGCGCTGGAGAGCGTGCGCCTGTCGGCCGGCGATCTGCTGGTCCTCGACCTGACGCAGGTGTCGTTCTGCGACTCCAGCGGCATCACCCAGCTCATCGCCGCCCGCAACACCGCGCTCGGCCGGCGAGCCGCCATCGCGGTCGCCGGCGTCACACCCGCGGTGTCCCGAGTCCTGCACATCACGGGCCTCAACTCCGTACTGCCGGCGTACGCCTCCCCCGACGAGGCGTTCAGCGCCGCTGGACCACGGGGCGGCGGGACGACCGACGACGACTAGCTCCCGCTCTGCCGGTGTGGTGGCGTCGTAAGAGCGCACGGCCTCGGGCCGTCCGTCGGGCCGTTCCGAGGACTATGCTGAGGAGCGGACGTCCCAGACCCCGGCGGCTCATGGTTGTCTCCTATGGATGGCCGCGGGGAGCGGATTCTTCGCCCCTCACGCGGCCCATTCCTGGGCGGATCATGCGGATTCCCGTTCTGCCGGGCCGCGTTCCGCCCGCCTCCGCCGCGCACACACCCCGTCGAGAGCACGTCCAGGGTCCGCGAACCGGACCCGCCGCGCGGCTCTCTGCGGTGGTTCCTCCGAACCGAGGCGTCATGCCCGTACCGCAGTTGAACATCTACCGGCACGACCGGAACGACCGGACCCTGATCACCCTGGCCGGTGAGATCGATCTGGAGTCCGTACCTCTGCTCCGCGAGACGCTGGAGCGGTGCCTGTCCGAAGGCATCCGCACGGTCGACATCGACCTGACCCCCGTCGTCTTCTGCGACTGCACCGGTCTCAACGCCTTCATCCAGGCGGCGCAGCAGACCCGCACGGTCGGCGGATCCCTCCAACTGCACTACCCGCCGCCCCTGCTGGCCCGGATCATCGCCCTGGCCCGCTGCACCTTCCTGCTCGCGGCCCCGGCCACCGCCGCGGCAACGGCCCTGCTCCCGAGCCCCGTTCCCACACGCTCGTCGGCAGCGCTGCCCGTGGCGTGCTTCGAGACGTTGCACCGCCTCGCCCCGGTCACCCCTGTCGCCCCGGTCGTTCCTGTCGCCCCGGTCGTTCCTGTCGCCTCGGGCGGTGTGCTGTGAACGCCCGGCCCGGGCGTGGCCTGTCGGGCAAGCGCGGCACGGAGGAATCCTCCGCCGCAAACGGGGTGCGGTTGCGCCGGGTGAACCGCTGGCTCGCCGAGGACATGCGTGAGGATCTCGCCGAGCTGTACGCGGAGTGCTGCGCGACACCTCCCAGTGAGGCGTTCCGCAGTCGCAGCCGTCTGGACTTCCTCAGCCGCCTCAGCGGTGCGACCCGGAGGCCGGGGTTCGCCCTGGTGATCGCGGAGACGATGGACTTGGCGGGGTGCGCGTTCGGCTTCCCGGTCCGCAGCGACGACTTCTGGTGGCACGGCTTCGACGGCGCGCTCCCCCGCAGCGTCGAGCAACTCACCGATTCCGGCTCCGTGTTCGCGATATCGCAGCTCCTGGTCCGCCCCCGTGCGCAGGAATCGGAGGTGGCCCACCGTCTGCAGGAACGGATACTTGCCGACCATCAGGCGTCGCTCGGCGTCACCCTGGTGGCGCAGGATGACGGTCCTGCCCTCGAGGCGTTGCGGTCCTGGGGATGGCAGGACCTCGGAGAGATCTGGCGCCTTGCCGGTCCCACGGTGTTCCGGGTGCTGGTGCTGCCCGTCGGGGAACGCACGAATCGGAGGCTGGAAGGGCTTGCCCGCCACACCTGGACCCGGTGGCCGGGATGAGGCCCAACGGCCGGTCGGTCCGGATCCAGTTGCTCGTCGCCGAACAGGCGGCCCGGCGAGGAGGCCGGATCGGCGTGGTGGACGTGTGCACAGCGGCGGTGGCCTCGTTGCCGGTCAGCGGAGCCGGGGTGTCCGCCATGTCCAGGACTGCGGCGAGCCATCCCCTGTGCAGCACCGACGAGATCAGCGAGCAGTTGGAAGAACTGCAGCTCACCCTTGGCGAGGGACCCTGCGTGGATGCCTACGCGCAGCAGTCCGCCGTCCTGACCCCGGATCTGCGGACGGCTGAACTGCGGGACCGCTGGCCGGTGTTCGCGGACGCGGCCCTCGCAGCAGGCGCACGCGCGGTCTTCGCCTTCCCGCTGCAGATCGGGGCGATCAGCCCGGGTGTGCTCGATCTGTACGCCGACGTACCCGCCACGTTGGACGTGGAGGAACTGGCGGATGCCCTGGCCTTCGCCGACACGGCCACCCTTGTCCTGCTCGACATGCGGGTCGACGCGACGGGGGCGCCCCCCGATGACGACGCCCTGCCCGAAGACAGTGGCGAGCCGGGCGGTTACAGGGCCGAGATCGATCAGGCCACCGGCATGCTCACGGTCCAACTCGGCGTCGGCGTGGAGGAAGCCTTCGTCCGGCTGCGTGCCTACGCCTTCGCCCACGGCCGCCGCCTCGCCGATGTCGCCGCCGATGTCGTGGCCCGCAGACTCCGTATGACCCACGACACCGAACCGGCCGATGACGATGGCTGACGCCCTCGCTCCGTCGGCCCTTGCACCCCGCTGTGCTTCCCGCCCCGTCGGGGCGGTACTACTCTCCGTCAAGGGTGTATCCGATGAATGAGCAGCTGCTGGCCGAGACCTTCGTCGAACTGGCCGACAACCTGGTGGCCGACTTCGACCTGATCGATTTCCTGTGCCTGTTGACCGACCGCTGCGTGGGCATACTCGATGCGACCGCGGCCGGAGTTCTCCTCGCCGACCACGGCGGCGAACTGCGCGTCATGGCAGCCTCGGACGAACAGGTACGTCTGTTGGAACTCTTCCAGCTCCAGAGCGACGAGGGGCCTTGCCTGGACTGCTTCCACACCGGCGTGCCGGTGACCGTCTCGGACCTGAGCACGCAGTCCGCAAGGTGGCCGCGCTTCACCGAGGCGGCCGCCTTGTGCGGGTTCGGCGCGGTCCAAGCCGTGCCGATGCGGCTGCGGGACGAGGTCGTCGGAGCCCTCAATCTCTTCCGCGCCGCTCCGGGCCCCTTCGATCCACTGGGGGCTTCCATCGCCCAGGCGCTCGCCGATGTGGCCACCATCAGCCTCCTCCAGCAGCGCTCCACCGAGCGCAGCACCGTCCTCAACGAACAGCTCCAGACCGCGCTCAACAGCCGTGTGCTGATCGAACAGGCCAAGGGCAAACTCGCCGAACGCCAGAACATCGACATGGAACAGGCCTTCAGCGCGCTGCGCCGCTATGCCCGCGCCCACAACCGGCTCCTGTCCGATGTGGCCCGCGCCTTCATCAACGACGACGAACCGCTCGCCGGCCTGGGTGTCTGACCTCGCGTCAGGACCGATTGACCCGTCCGGCGATCGCGTGCCCGACCAGAAGGTAGACGAGAGCGGGCAGACCGTAGTCGACCACGGTGCGCCAGTTGTCCGACTCAATGGTGAACAGGCCGCGCGACCAGCCCGAGAGCCAGTTCGCCGCGTCATGGATCCAGTCCACCACGTCGTTGGTGGTGTTCACGTCGAGGAGGAAGAGGGCGATCCAGAGGATCAGAATCAGTGCTGCGATGTCCGCGATGAGGAGGATGACCGTCCCCGCGGGATTTCCGCCGTAGCGTCTGGCCATAGCCGACGACTCGCCTCGACGGCCAGGTTCAAACGTCGGGCCGCGCGGCATGACCGCCCGACCTCACGAAGCCTTGCTCAACTCGTCGGTCTCCGCCATCACCTGGTCACGCAGGCGCGTACAAGTGGTGCTGATCAGACGGGAGACGTGCATCTGCGAGATGCCGAGCTGCTCGGCGATGGCGCGCTGTGTCATCTCGCGGAAGAACCTCAGATAGAGGATCTTCCGCTCACGCTCGGGCAGTGCCTCCAGGAGCGGCCGAAGGGTTTCGCGGTCGACGATCCAATCGAAGCCGGGCTCGACGTCGCCCACGGTGTCGGCCAACGTGCGGCCGTCCTCGCGGAGAACGGGCCCGGCATCCAGCGACAGCAGGGCGAAGCTCTCCAGGGCCCCCTGTCCGAGCCGCACCTGCGCCTCGGACAGGCCCGTGTAGGCGGCTATCTCCTTCACCGCGGGCCCGCGAGCGTCGAGCGAACAGCCCAGTTCCCGGCTCGCCGCCCTGACCTTTCTGCGCAACTCCTGTACGTTCCGCGGCACATGCACCCCCCACAGGTCGTCCCGGAAGTGCCGTTTCATCGCACCGAGGATGGTCGGTACGGCGAAGCTCGGGAACGCGGCGCCGCGGCTCGGGTCGAAGCGGGAAACGGCCCTGACCAGGCCCAGGTGGGCGACCTGGACAAGGTCTTCGGCGGTCTCCCCTCGATGCCGGTAGCGCTGGGCGAGCCGGACGGCCATCGGCATCCAGGCGCACACCACCTCCTGCCGCAGTGCGGACCGCTCCGGGCCCTCGGGCAAGGCGGCGATACGCGCGAACGCGGCGGTGGTGTCCGGGGCGTCGTCGTGGGGATGCGTGCTCCGGGTACGTACGTAGGTCATGGGCGTGTCTCCCCGGTCGTTGGTGTCGCCGACCGTGGGAGCGGGTGGACCGCGGCGCGCTGGGGAGCAGTGTCGGCTGCCCCCACGGGCGTGCCTCCGGTCTGAAGCACGACGGGCGAGTTCCCCCGTGGGCGTCCTCAAACGGGTTGCGCCCTGTCTCCTGTTGACCGGGTGGGTGCGAATATCGGGCCTGCATTGCGGTGCGTGCGCCAAGCCGTAGTCGGCGTGCCGGAGCCGCTGCCTCAGGCGCCGTCCTCGGGTTCGTCGCTGTGGTGAGTGTCCGCGTCGCCGGGCCGCTCGCCGGCAAGGTCGTCGTAGAAGCCCGCCGTGAGCAGCCTGACGGAGAGCAGCCCCGCGACGAGGACCACCACCACGGGCAGGGCGATGAGCAAACCGGTGGACCTGGTGTGTCTTCCGGTGGGAAGCCCGCGCATCGGGCTGTGCGCGGGCTGGGCAGCCGCCGCCAGGAGCTGTGCGCGGCCGGGTAGCCGCGGCCGCCAGGAGCTGTGCGCGGCCGGGTAGCCGCGGCCCGGGGCACCAAACGGATCGGTCCGGTGGAGGTCTCGTACGGCATCGGCATGACAGCTGGTCGAGGGCGCTCTGCGGCCCGGTCGGCAGCGTGGTCGTCACCGTGGCGGGTACCCGACCGCGATGGCAGATCTCCGCGTACCCGGCATACGGAACGTCGCTCATACGGTCTCGGCCCACCCCTGGCTGCCATGGCTGACCGCGACGGGCGTCCTGGCCGCCTCCGGTAACCGCCGTGCGCGGCGTGCCGCGCTGCGCGGGTCCGGCTCCCTGGCCCTGGCCTCCGCGGCCGCCCCCGGCCCCCCCCAGCCCCCCGCCCTCCCGCCCCGCGCGCCGGGCGGGGCGGGGCGGCCCCGCCCCCGTGGCCCGGGCCGCGGCGGCCGCCGCCGTCGCCGCCAAGTCCTCGTCGATCCGGCCGACTTCGCGCCGGCACGCCGTGGCGGAGCCGCCCTGCGGACGCACGGCGTCCGCGGCGGCTTTCGTGACCGCCGCGACGCTGGAGTCACCCTGGCTCGGTGCCGCCCTCGCTCCCCTCGCCGCGGCAGTCGCCGCCCGCTCCGGCCGCTCCGCGGCCGCCGTCCCGGGGGGGGGGGTGGTCGGGGCCGGCGGGGCCCCGCCGGCCTGGCGCCGGGGGGCC